>NZ_AMPR02000424.1:0-23950 GCF_000307735.3 Cupriavidus sp. HPC(L)
CACCGCCAATCCGCTCGGCAGCGACCTGAACTCGCTGGTGCCCGCCGTCTCCACGCTGCAGGGCGACAACCTGGCCGTGCGCCAGAACAGCACGCTCGGCGAAACGCTGAACAGCCTGCCCGGCGTGTCCTCGACCTACTTCGGGCCGAACTCGAGCCGGCCGGTGATTCGCGGGCTCGATGGCGACCGCATCAAGGTGCTGCAGAACGGCGGCAGCAGCATCGATGCCGCCACGCTGTCCTACGACCACGCGGTGCCGCTCGACCCGCTGGTGGCCGAGCGCATCGAGGTCGTGCGCGGCCCCGCGGCGCTGATGTATGGCGGCAACGCGATCGGCGGCGTGGTCAACGTGATCGACAACCGCATCCCCAAGGCGCCGATCGAAGGCGTGACCGGCGCCACCGACCTGAGCGCGACGATCGACGGCGACGCGGCCCGCAACGCCAGCGGCCTGATCGAGGCCGGCAACGGCAAGTTCGCCATCCATGCCGACGCATTCGCCCGCAAGACCAGCGACCTGCGCATCCCCGGCTACGCCCGCAGCGAGCGGCTGCGCAACAGCCAGCCGCTGGAGGAAGGCGAGAGCGAGGTCCGCAACCGCCTGCCCAACACCAACGCCGAGCAGCACGGCGGCGCGCTGGGCGGCTCCTACACCTGGGCCGACGGCTTCGTCGGCGCCAGCTACAGCGCCTATCGCAACGACTACGGCACGCCCGCCGAAGACGAGGTGCGGCTGAACATGAAGCAGGACCGCTTCGCGCTGGAAGGCGAAGCGCGCAACCTGTCCGGCACCACCGGCGGCTGGTTCGAATCGGTCAAGGGCAAGTTCGGCTATACCGACTACGAGCACAAGGAAATCGAAGGCGGCGAAACCGGCACGGTGTTCAAGAACAAGGGTTGGGACGCCCGCATCGAGGCGCAGCACGGCAATATCGGCCGCATGCGCGGCGTGATCGGCGCGCAGTTCGGCGCGACCCGCTTCTCCGCGCTGGGCGAGGAGGCCTTCGTGCCCAGCAGCGATACCGACAATGCCGCGCTGTTCGTGTTCGAGGAAATGCCGCTGGATTCGGCCGGCAACCTGAAGCTGAACCTGGGCGGGCGCATCGACCATACCAGCATCAAGGCCACCGCCGGCGGCAACGAACGCTTTGCCGACGCGAAACGCAGCTTCAACGCCGGCAGCGCCTCGGCCGGCCTGCTTTACAAGCTGGGTCCGGCCTGGTCGCTGACCTCCAACGTCGCCTACACCGAGCGCGCGCCGACGTTCTACGAGCTGTACGCCAACGGCCCGCACGTTGCCACCGGTGCCTGGGAGCAGGGCGATCCGAACGCCAACAAGGAACGCGCGACTTCGGTCGATCTCGGCCTGCGCTTCAAGCAGGGCGATCACAGCGCCGGCGTGTCCGGCTTCTACAGCCGCTTCTCGAACTATCTGGCGCTGTCCGCGACCGGCAACGCGCGCAACGAGGAAGGCGAGCTGGTGGCCCCCGGCAGCGCGGACGCCCTGCCCGAACTGCGCTATCTCGGCATTCCGGCGACGCTGTACGGCTTCGAGGCCGAGGGCAAGACCCGGCTGGCCCGCAAGCTGCTGACCGGCAGCGATACGCTGGACTTCGAGGCGCGGGCCGACTACGTGCGCGGCGAGAACCGCGAGACCGGCGAGCCGCTGCCGCGGCTGGCGCCGCTGCGTCTTGGCGGCGCGCTCGTCTACGGCGCCGGCCCCTTCGGCGCGCGCCTGGACCTGACCTGGGCCGCGAAGCAGACCCGCGTGCCCGTCAACGACACGCCGACCGACGCCTACACGATGCTGGGCGTCGCGCTGACCTACAAGATCAAGAGCGGGCGCACGCAAACCCTGCTTTACCTGCGCGGCGACAACCTGACCAACGAGGAGGCGCGCAATTCCACCTCGATCCTGCGCGACATCGCGCCGATGGCCGGCCGCAGCGTGCGCGTGGGCCTGCGCACGACGTTCTAGCGCAGCGCTGGCCAGCGGCGCGAAGGATGCGCCGCCGGCCGTCCCGGCTGCATGGCGTCGGCCCCTGTTCCGGCGCCGTGCTTCATGCGCGGTCGAACCTGCAGATCAGCCTCGCTACCGCATCCTCCATCATCACTGCCACCTGCGGCATCACGAGGGATTGCGGCTCGAGACGATCGTCGGGCGGCAAACGCTGCAGCGCTTCCAGCCATTGCGCGCCGGCTGCCACGAAATCGTCGTCCTTCCGTGACGCCGCGCTCGGCGTCGAAGAGACGACGCTGTGGAACCAGTCCGTGGTCGCGCACAGCAGCGACGCCTGATACTCGGGCGGGATCTGCATGATGGCGCGCCATACCGCGCGCCTGGGCGCCCAGCCATATTCGCCGCCGCTCGCTTGGTGCCACATCGTGGCCACAGCGTTGCGCCGCGTATCGGCCTCGGCCCACTGGCGCAGCACGTCGACGCGAAACGCCGGCGGCAAGGACGCCGCGACGGACAGGATCCAATCGGTACTCGCGTTGATACCGTACAGGCCCTCGTACTGCTCGGTCGGCCCTTGCCCGAGGTCGAGCAGCACCGTCTGCCGAACCTCGATCGGCAAACGCCTGACCGACCGGGTCAGGACATCGACGAAGTTGCGCAGAACCATCGCGTCGGCACTGTGGATGTGATCGCGGCCTTGTTCCGACTGCCACTGCACCACGATGGCAAGACGCGCAAACTCCAACGCCAGTGCCGGTTGCGCGGCCATTTCCATCTCGCCGCTCCAGGACGGCAAATCGGCGGCGAGCGCGACCATCTTCGCGGAAAACGGCTCGGACGTGTCGCATAGCCGCTGCATCGCCTGCGCGAGCACCGCGCGGCCATCGTCGGCCAATGGCATGGCCGCCATCAAGGCGTCCAGGAAGCTTTGCATCTCGGTGGGGGGCGGCTCGCCCGGAGCCGCCTCGAGCCGTTGTGCGAGCGATGCCGCACGCTCCAGCGGCGCCGCGGCATCCGATGTTTTCCGCTGCGTGTCCGTGAATGCCCGTTGCCGTGGCATCGAACGCGCGCCCGGCGGCGCGGTGTCGAACAATCGATTCAGCCAGTCACGTCGGGAACGCGTTGTGCCTTCGGTGGCGCACCGCTCCATCAGCTCGTCGCACAGTGCTTCCCACTGCTGCGCAGACAGCCAGCCGCCCCATCGCGCAAACAGCCTGGCGCGTTGATCGATATCGAAGCGCAGATCGACGCCGAGCTGCCACAGCGCGTCGATGCCCTGCCTGCGGAACGGGTCGGCAGCCCAGCCGGCGCGCAAGCATCGCATCAGACCGACCGCCAACTCCGCGGCAGCCTCCCCAGTGCAGCGTCCGGCCTGGGCGAATGCCTGCTGCCACGCCAGCTGGGGCGCTTCCAGCGCACTGAGCAGCGGCGGTCCTTCGACGGTCCTGGCTTCCAGCAGCGCCACTAGCGTCCATGCGGATATCGTCCGATGACCAGCCGCACAGGCGGCGCCAAAGCCGTCGCGCCAGAGTTCCGCTGGCGTGCCGGGGGAACGCAGGTGGTATTCGACAGCGAGCCGCGCGGCATCGCGGTGCCGGCCCGCCGGCAACAGGGCCGCCAGCGCAAGATGGCCCGCCAGGTCGAATGGCCGCCGCGGGGGCGGCTTCAGGTACACCCCGCCGCCCCGCTGCGGTGCGCGTACTTCAAGCAGGCAAAGGTCAACGCCGCCCGGCCGGGCCCGGGCAGGCCGTTCAGGCGCTGATCGAGCATCGCCAGGCAATCGGGAACATGGACTTCGCGCACGCTGTCATGCCGCAACGGCTCCGGCGTCCGCGCCACGTCTGGCACGGACGCCAGTTCAACGAGCACGGCGCCGCGTGCCGCCACAGGCAGCGCATCGCTCGCGCGCAGCACCAGCCGCCATGCGCGCACACGGTGGGCACGCGCCAGGCAGCTCGTGCGCCGCGCCAATGCCCGCAAGACCAACATGCGATCGCCCACGTCCGCCATCGCGTCGATGCGATTCAGCATGCCGGACAAGGCGGACAGGGTCGACACCTGGCGTGCGCGCTCCAGCGTCGTGGCGGCGAGCTGTCCCAGCGCGTCGCGCACGGCATGGCTGGCGCGCGACAGCGCGATGCGGTCGCGCAACGACAGATAACCGGCGATGCGCTTCATCGGGTCCGCCAACAGCGACCAGCACGGGCCGGGCGCCGCGTCGGCAGCCGCGACGACCAGCGCAACGCTGGACGGCCGCGCCGGCGCCAGCAGATGCAGCGTGCCGGTTGGCGCGGGCGCTTCGCCGGTCAGGCGATTTGGCCGGGTCGGACTGGAACCGGTCGGATTGGAACCGGTCGGGTCCGAATCGGTCGGATCGGGCCCAATGGGCATGGCCGCGCTCGCGCGGCCGAGGTTGTGGATGGGCATCGGATTCCTCGAAGGATCGGGTCAGGGCGCTGGGGGCTTCGCGCCGGAGGGGCATTCTTGCGTGGGTCGATCGCCTCGGTCTGTCGACTACCGGCGCGACGTTTCATCGCGGTGCAGCAGGCACCCCTGCGGGGCGCCAGCGGGCTAACGGCGCCCCGGCCTGCCTGCCGCCGGTGCAATGCCGTGCCGCGGGTCTGTCCGTCTTGACACTGCAAGAGCGCGGTCCCGACAATGCGCCACACCACAACCGACGGGAGTGCCCGATGCCATTCGTTCGTCGTACCTTGCGCGCCGCGGTGCTGGCCACAAGCCTGGCCCTCGGCGCCGCCGCCCTGCCCGCACACGCGGCCGGCCTGACCATCGGCCTGTCCGGCGATATCACCTCGCTCGATCCGCACTATCACAACGTCACGCCCAACGCGAACGTCGCCGAGCACATGTTCGAAACGCTGATCGCCAAGGACGAGAAGATGCGCTTCAAGCCGGCGCTGGCGCAAAGCTGGCGCGCGGTCGACGAGACCACCTGGGAGGTCAAGCTGCGGCCGGGCGTCAAGTTCCACGACGGCAGCGAATTCACCGCGCAGGACGTCGTGTTCTCGCTGGCACGGCCGGCCAACGTCAAGAACAGCCCGTCGCCGTACACGATCTACACCAAGGGCTTCAAGGACGTGGTGGCGGTCGACAAGCTGACCGTGCGCATCACCACCAACGGTCCCTACCCGCTGGTGCCGAACGATCTGTCGACGATCTACATGGTGTCGAAGAAGGTCGCCGAAAATGCCTCGAGCGACGACTTCAACAGCGGCAAGGCGATGGTCGGCACCGGGCCGTACAAGTTCGTCAGCTTCCGCAAGGGCGACCGCGTCGAGCTGACCCGCAACGACGCCTATTGGGGCAACAAGCCGCAATGGGACACGGTGTCGCTGCGCATCCTGACCAACGATGCGCCGCGCGTGGCGGCGCTGCTGGCCGGCGACGTGCAGGTGATCGAGAACGTGCCGACCTCGGACATCCGCAAGCTGTCGTCCGATCCCGGCGTGTCGGTATTCAAGGTGCCGACCTTCCGCATGATGTACCTGCATATGGACAGCGACCGCGAGCTCTCGCCCTTCGTCGCCGACAAGGCAGGCAAGCCGCTGCCCCGCAATCCGCTGAAAGACGCGCGCGTGCGCCAGGCGATCTCGAAGGCGATCTCGCGCCAGGCGATCGTCGACCGCGTGATGGAAGGCGCGGCCGAGCCGACCGGCCAGCTGGTCAACAGCTCGCTGTTCGGCCACGTGCCGGGCCTGAAGCCCGATACGGCCGATGCGGCAGCGGCCAAACGCCTGCTCGCCGAGGCCGGCTATCCGGACGGCTTCCAGCTGACGCTGCATACGCCGAACAACCGCTATGTCAACGACGAACAGGTGGCGCAGGCGATCGCGTCGATGCTGACGCGCATCGGCATCCAGACGCGCGTCGAGGCGATGCCGTCGGCGAGCTTCTTCACGCGCGCCAACAAGCTCGACTTCTCGTTCATGCTGGCGGGCTGGGGCGCCGACACCGGCGAGGCAGGCTCGTCGCTGAAGTCGCTGCTGGCGACCTACGACCCCGGCAAGGGCTGGGGCGCCTCGAACCGCGGGCGCTACAGCAACCCGGCGCTGGACGCCAAGCTCAGCGCCGCGCTGACGACGATCGACGACCGCGCGCGCGAGAAGCTGCTGCAGGAGGCCACCGAGATCGGCATCAAGGACTACGGCGTGATCCCGCTGTACTACCAGATCAATGTGTGGGCGGCGAAGAAGGGCCTGACCGTGATTCCGCGCCAGGACGAACGCACCTACGCGTTCAGCATCACGCGCTGATCCCTCATTGCGGTGGGGCCGGAGGCGCAGGGACAGTCGGCATCACCGACTCCGGCACCAGCGAGTAGATCGCCGCGCGGCACGGCACGCCGTGCAGCACCAGCCGGTTGCGCGCGATGCATTCGAGCAGCGCGCCGGTCTTCTCGGCAACGCGGCGGCTCGCCAGATTCTGCTCGGCGGCGACGATCTCGATGCGGGTCAGATGCAGCCGGTGAAAGCCGAAGCAGGCCATCATCCAGGCGGCGCGGGTGGCAAGCCCCTCGCCCTGCCGGCTCTTGCGGATCCAGTAGCCCAGGTTGGCGATGCGGTTCTCGGTCGAGATCTGGTTCAGCGCGACGCCGCCGCACAGCACGCGGCCGTCCTGCGAGTAGACGCCGATGTCGTACGACAGTCCGGCCGCAAGATTCTCCGCGCAGGTATCGATCCACAGCTGCGCGTCGCGCACGCTGTAGCGCAGATGGGCCCATGGCATCCACGGCGCGAGGCTCGCCATCGACTCCTGCACCGCGGCGGCGAACTGCTCCGCGTCGGCCTGTCGAAACGGACGCAGCGAGAACCCGTCGCCCCGCAGGATCGGCACCGTGCTCATCGCGCTCAATCCGAATTGCGGATCAACTCGCCGTCGACCGTGGCCGCACCCGCCTTGACCAGGCCGGCCAGCACCTGCTCGAGCACGCCGGGCAACGGCGCACCGTCCAGATAGCGCAGCCGCGCGCGCTCGAGCAGCGGTGCCTGCGCCATCCACCGCAGCAGCGCGTCGCGCGTCATCTGGCGCTGCTCCAGCAGCTTGAACTTGACCAGCACCTTCAGCGCGTGCGCGGCGTTGCGGCGCGGATCGGCGCGCAGATAGTCGAGCCGGCCACGAGCGCGCTCCAGCGCCGCGCCGACATCGGTAAACGGGCTGCCATGGCCCGGAATCACCAGCCGGACGTCCAGCTCGGCGATCCGCCGCAGCACCGCGTCCTGCTCGGCGAAGCCGCTGTCGCCGTCGAGCTCGGGAAAGATCACCCCGAAGCCGTGCTGCCACAGCGCATCGCCGGAGATCAGCATGCGTTCCGCCGGCGCGAACAGCATCACCGCGTGCGGGTCGTGCCCGGGTGCGGCGATGACCTGCCAGTCCAGGCCTCCCATCCGCATCGATTGGCCGTCCTCGAGCAGCGCGTCGAAGGCGAAGCGATCGCACTGCTGGCCGGTGGCGCGATAGCTCAGCGCATCGACGTCCCATTGCGCCACCGCGCGGGCCTCGGCCGCGGGAATCCAAGTGCGAGGTTGCCAGCGCCGCTGCAGCAGCGCATTGCCGCCGCAGTGGTCGGAATGCAGATGGGTATTGATCAGGCGCTTCAACGGCTTGCCGTCCAGCGCGGCCTCGACCAGCGCGACGGTCTGCTGTGCATGGCTGACATAGCCGGTATCGACCAGCACGGTATCGTCGCCGTCGATCAGCAGCACGTTGTTGGCCGACAGCCAGCCGCGTTCGAACACGCGGATGCCGGCGGGCAACCGGTCGGCGAATGCGTCCGGCTGGTTTGCTGTGGATTCGCTCATGGGCGCCCCGACTGCACCGTGTCGCCGGTATTGGAGGTATCGGTGGTAGCGGCGGTGTCCGCCGTGGCGGCGCGTTGCGGCAGCGTCTGCCAGATCGCGCGCTTGTCTTCGTCGCTGCGATTGGCCCAGCCGGCAATCTCGTCGATGGTGCGGAAGCACCCTTCGCAGTAGCCGTGCTGGCCCATGCGGCAGACATCCCGGCAAGGCGAGGCCACCGGCCTCGCATACTGGGCGGAAAGCGCACGGCGGCGCAGATCGGCGATCAATTTGGCGTCGGCTGGCATGGGGACGAAGGGCCGGAGGCTGATCGACGCAGTGTAGCGCCATTGAGCGGACGGCACAGCGCGGCGGGTCGAGGGCTGCCGCCACCTTCAGCGCCAGGCCAGTACCGGACGATGGTCGGACCGCACGCCATCGACCATGGCGAGGTACTCGCGGCGGGCGTCGCGCCACGCCCGGCGACTGGCCGCGTCCGCCGGGGCACGGGCAAACCAGTACGACACCTTGTCGAGCAGGCGGGCGCGCGCCCGCTCCCGGGCCGGCAGCTCCACGATGGCCTGCCACAGCGTCTGGCGGCAGCGGTCGAAACCGCGCCAATCGATCGGCCTCGCGCCCTTGGGCCCGGATTCCATGTCGACCAGCAGCGGCAGCAGGTCGCTTTGCTGCTCAGGCGACAACGCAGGCAATAACCCCAACGCATGCCGTACGGTGGCCAGATGAAAGTGCCGCTCGTACGACGGAGCGAAGGGCGCGCGCACCGTGCACAGGGCGGCCAGCATGCCGAGCATGCTGTCAAACGGCAAAGCGCGGACCCATCTCCATACCGCGTCGACGAAGGCGGGGATCGCGTCCTCGGCCCAGGCCCGCCTGGCCGATCTCGCCGCGCCGTCGTGCAGCTGCAGCATGACATCCCCAATGCCGATCAGCGCCGAGAGCGCCGCGGTATCCAGGCGCGCGGCCGTGTCCTCCAGCTGCACCAGGGCTTCGGTCAGCCGGACGAGCCGCGCTTGCCAGCCAGCGTCGAGCGCGATGCCGCAGCCGTGGCACTGCACCGCCACTGCACCGATCAGCGAGGCCTGCAGCGCCGCATTCGGCAACGGCGGCTCCATCGCGGCCAGTCCCACATCGATCCATAGCTGGGGCACCACCCGATTGCGCGAAAGCGCCACGATCCACTGGGCCTGCTGGACCGTCGGCTGGCAGACCAGCGCGCTGTCCAGCGCATCGCCGTATTGGCCGTAGTCCGCCAGCGTGCGCGCGCGATACCAGAGCGTCAGCGGTTTCATCAGTCGATGATGGACCGCCAGGTTCAACACCCGCTCGAACAGTTCCATCGTATGCGGGCCCCTGTACAGGAAGGCCGGCAGGTTTGACAGCAATGCCGCCTGCTGCTGCGGCGGCAACGGCGTCAGCCGCGGCAGCAGCATCGATTCCCATTGCGTGGCATCGGCGAGGTAGGTCAGGCATCGCGCGATCTGCCGGATGTCCGCCTCGGCGGCGTCGTCGTGCTGCGATGCCGGCGGCGGCAAGGCGTCCCACATCGCGTTCCAGGCAGCGAGACGGGCGGGTTCGGCCAATAGCGCGAACAGCAGCGCCTCGATCATATGGCGATCGTTGCCCGGCAGCTCGCCGGCATTCTGCAGCCATCTGCCTGCGGCGAGGCGGGCCTTGTTCTTGACGCGCTGGTCCGACAGCGCGGCCAGCGCCTGCAACAGCGCCTTCATCAGAATGACGGCTGCCTGCGTCGGCCATGCGGACGCCGTTGCCAACAGGCGCTCCCATACCGCCATCCCGGCACGGAACGCCGCGTGGCCACCGCGCGGATCGGGCGGAACGGGCGGACAGTCTTGCACCAGCATGGCCAGCGCCGAGATCCGGATCAGTGCCGCGAGCGCCTGCGCGCTGGCGCCCGGATCGAGTTCGGCCAGCTCCAGCGCCTGCAGGGCCAACGGCACGGCCTTCGACGGCGGCAAACGGGAAGGCTCGGCAACAAGGCTGGCAAGATCGTCGACGACGCGGCGCCGCTGCACCGCTGGGACCACGCGCACGGCCAGCAGCCAGCAGGACTCCGGCACCAGCAGCGCGCGTACGCGGTCAGTGATCGACAGCGTCGGGTTCCTGTGCAGCGCCAATGCCGCGCCGATCCGTTCGGCCAGTGGCAGGCGCTCGAGCGCGCGGCAAAGTTCGACCGCGAGACGCTGGACCTGGCGGCTCTCTTCCACGGCAAGACATGGCTGCCGCGCCAGCTCGGTGGCGAGCACGCGCAGCGGTACCGCGGCGCCGTCGCCGTCGGGAAACGCCAGCTGGATCGCATCGAGCACACTGCGCAGGCCCGCGCAGCGCTGGCTGGCGGGCAGCTCCGAAACGCGGTCGGCCGCCACCTGCAATGCCTTTGCGCGCGTCGGCCGGTCCGGCTCGACGGCGAACGGCCGGCTCTCCGTTTGCGGCAGCATATGCGCGAGCGCGCGGCGCAGCCCCGGCAGCGTGGTCCACAAGGCCGCCTGCAGCAAGGGCACGCAGTGCGCCGTCGGCTTGGCGAACCGGGAGCAGACCTGCCGCAACGCATGGCAGTCCTGCAGACTGAGCCTCACGCCGATCGCGTGCAGCAACGGCAGCGGCAACGCTTCCAACCGGGACAGCGTGCTGGCGTCGCGCCGATCGCGCACCGCGGCCTGCTCGCGCTGGCATCGCATCTGCTGTTGCAGCGCGCGCGCGGACATCGCGAACATCCAGGATTCCATCTCGCGGCGGTCGCGCCCGGTCAGCTTCCATCGCCGCCCGCCTTCCAGCCGGAACAGCGACCGCACGAGCTCGAGCAGCCGGTCGAGCAGGCGGCGCGGCCGGCCCGCCGCATCGAGGCGGGTCGCCATCCAGGTGTTGTCGTCCAGACGCGCGATCCGGACCGGCTCGCCGCCGCGGAAGCGGAACACGCCGATGGTTTGCGCGCCGCTCGATGGCGCCCGTCCGAGACGGGACAGCGCGGCAATGCTGTCGGCGTGGGTCGGATCGTAGAGGTACTTCGGAGAATCAGGCATGGTCCGTCGTCCGTCTTCAGGGCACGGCAGGCTCACGCGTTCGCCGCGAGTCCATGGATCGGCGCCGGACCGGGGGCGGCGACCGCGAACGACAGCGCCTGTTGCACGGCAAGCCGCCATGGAAGGACGCAGTTGCGGTCGACTTCGGCCAGGCCGTCGCACAGCGCCGCGTATTC
Source organism: Cupriavidus sp. HPC(L) (assembly GCF_000307735.3). Lineage (NCBI taxonomy): Bacteria > Pseudomonadati > Pseudomonadota > Betaproteobacteria > Burkholderiales > Burkholderiaceae > Cupriavidus > Cupriavidus sp. HPC(L). Next base: position 10,988 of record NZ_AMPR02000424.1, read on the forward strand.
GGCCATGCAATGTCGCCAGCGCAAACGCATGACATCGTCCATCGGCGAATCGATCAGCCAGCGTCCGACCGCGAACAGGATGGGAAGCCGGTTCCGGTCGGGCATCGCATCGCGCAGCAGGTCCCACATGGCGAGGTGCATGGCGCCGAAACCAGCCGCTCTGGCGCTGTCGATACGCGCCACCGCGAGCGCAAGCAGAATGTCGCCACGGCGCCCGGCCGGCACGCTTGACACGCTGCTTCTGACCAATTCGAGCACATGGTGCAGGCTGGGCCTGGACAGGTAGTGGTAGACGTTCGCGTTCTCGGTATTGCGTCCCGCACCCGGATTGCGCAGCAACAGTGCCTGGACGACTTCCGCCCGCATCGACGCTGGCGCGCGTGCGACCCAGCGCCAGATCCGATCCAGCAGCATGATCGCCTCGACAACCTCGCGCGGCGGTGGCTGGCGCAGGCTCGCCGCCATGGCGGCGGTGTTGCCAAGCATCACCATGTCGGTGGCGAACTGGAGTTGGGCCTGTACCGGCGGACTCGCTTCGAGCTCGCCGGCCAGCGTCTCGATGCGGTCCAGCACCTTGGACAACGCGAGACCCGCGCGCGTCTCCTCTTCGCACAGCCTGGCCAGCAACGAGGCGAGCCGGGCCCGCACCGGGCCTTCCTCGATGCCCGCCGTCGGCTGCCGCAGCCAGTCCATCGCCAGCGTCGCCGCGCAAGGCGGGCGGCGCTCGTCCTGCAGCAATTCGTACAGCAGACCGAACCGGCTGACCGGGTCCATGCGTTGCAGTATCGATTCCACGCTGCGCTGCTGCGCTTGCGACAACGCACCTGCCGCGTACCACCACAAGGCGGCAAAAGGGCTGTCGTACTGCTGCGCCAGACGCATTGAATCGGCCAGCACCTGCGCCATGCTGCCGGGCGCATCGCGCATGGCCTCCGCCGGCAACATCGTCAGCAGCCGGGCGTGCAGCCCAGGCGCCAGCGGCGCGCTGCCGCCGTGCCCGCCGAGCGGAGCCGGCCAGTTCGCCAGTGACGGCACGCTCCAAAGCATGCCGATCAATCCGCGTGCCAGGCCGATGCGCCGCGCGTCGTCGTCGTCGACACCACGGTACCAGTCGGCCCACCTTGCCTCCCAGTGGGCGCAGCGCTTGTCCGCGGGCAGACAGGAGATCAGTGGCGCACCGAGCTCGATCCGCTGCGCGGCCGGCAGCGCGGCCGTTTGCAGCCAGCCGCGAAATGCCGACGCACACGCCCGGCCGGCGGCATCGGGCAGATCGCTCAGACGGGCGCGCAGCCGACGCATCGGCGGCGCGATCAGCGCGGGCGGCAGCGCGCTCGTCCGTTCGAACAATGCTCGCCACCGCGCCTCGTCCTCCTCGGGATTGCCGCCGACGATCCAGGTCTTGCACATGGCCTCCAGGGCGAATGCCTTGCGCCGATCGCGATCCGGCTCGTTGCTGGCCGTGCCGGTCCTGTCGATGGCGCCGAGCATCGCGTCCCACGCCTCGGCCCGCGGCGGCTGCGCGGACCACTGGTCGGGAAACCCCTGCAGCAGCGCCTCGCAGACGATCCATGTCGCCCGGGCCCATTCGGATGCCGGAAGCCGGCCGACGACGGCGAACCAGTTCTCGGCGGTGCAACCCAGCGCGGTGAACGCCCGCCGCGCTTCCCGCGTGCGGTGGCTCGCCAGCACGGCGGCCAACGCCGGATATCGATGTTCGGCCGGCAGTGCGTCGATCAACCGGCCGAGGCGGCTTTCGGTCGCGTCGCGGTCGGAGTCGCGTACCGAATCGAGGGAGCGGGCGATCGCGGCGAGCGCACGGGCGCGCAGGCCGGCCACATGAAGGCGCTCGGCGGTGTCGAGCAGTACCTCGCATGCCGGCTGCCGCTGCGCGGGCAGCAGAACATGGACGCGTGCCGCGAGCGCCGACACCAGACTGCCATGGCTGGCCATCGGCACGGGCCACTCGGGATCCTGGCGCCGCTGCCAGCCGGCCATGTCGTCGAGCACGGCCAGCATCGCCGACAACGTCGTGGCTTCCGCCGCGCCGCGCATGGCGCGCGCGACCAGCGCCTGGCTGGCGGTGGAACGCCTTGCGTCCTTGCTGACCGCCGCCACGGCCAGTACCTGGTCCGGCTCGAGGAATCGGCAGACCTGGCGCCAGAAGAGCGGATGGATGCAGGCGGGTGCAGGCGCAGGTTCCGGTGCGGGTGCCGGTGTCGCAGCGATGTGGCGCGTCGGCGTGCCGGCCTTGTTATTGTTGTTGCCCCCTTGGGCCGACCACCACGCCTGCTCGATCCCGCTTCGTTGCTCGATGATGGTACGGGCGTCGCGCCGGCCAATGGCCCAACTGCGGCCGCCTTCCAGACGCAGCAGGCTGCGCAGCCAGTAGATCAGTCTCGACCATGGCGAACCGAACCGGGCCGGCGGATCGCGTTCGGCGCGCACGGGCTGGTCGTGCAGCCATACGATCCTGACGCTGTAGGCGTGCTCGAAGACGGGGCGCAGGTGTTCGATGTCTTCGAATTGTCGCGGCGGCAAGCCGTGGTAGACGTACTTGTACGAGTCGGGCATGGCGTTCGGACATGGAGTGAATCAAGACCGCCCCGTATCGGGGTGCCCGCAGGGCGAAGGCGCACCCTGCGGACCTGCACGGTATTGTTCCCATGCCGAACATGGCTGCTTGCCAAAACGGCGGCAAACCCAAGCGTTTGGGGCGACCGATCTACCTGGGCGCGGCGGCCGCCCGTTCGCGCTTGGCGGCGACCTTGTCGTTGAAGCGCGCCGCGTCGATCAGATGGCGCTCATGCACCCCTTCGGAAATCTTGTCCTCGCCATCCCAGGCGGACAGCTCGAAACGCAGCTTGCGCCCCTCGATCGCCGTCAACACGCCCTTGACCGTGACTGTCATGCCGGCCGGCGTCGGCGCCAGATGCGTGAAGCTGACCAGCGTGCCGAGCGATTGCTCGCGTGGCCAGTCCAGGTATTCACGCAGCATCTGCAGGCACGCGCACTCCATGATGCCGACCATATAGCCGGTCGCCAGCACGTCGGGCATCTCGGGACAGCCGGGGACGTCGTCGTAGAGATTTGGCACCGTGGCCTTGGGCGGCACCGTATAGCGCCAGGTGAACGCCAGGCCGGGTTTCAGATCGGGGCTCATGCCGAACCCTCCTGCGCCACGTCGGCCACTTCCGCGCCGGTGATGGCCTGCAGTTGCTGCGGGGTCAGGTTGAACACCGCGTGCGGATGGCCGGCGGCGGCCCACAGGCTGTCATGGCGGAACAGGTCGCGATCGAGCAGCATCACCGGCGCGACCGCATGGCCGATCGGGCAGACGCCGCCGATCGCATAGCCGGTCTTCTCGCGAACGAAGCGGGCATCGGCCTTGCCTAGCGCGCCGACGCGCGCGGCGACCTTGGCCTCGTCGACACGATTGCTGCCGCTGGCGATCACCACCACCGGCGCGTCGTCGTCCAGCCGCCGAAAGACAATCGACTTGGCGATCTCGGCAACGGAGCACCCCAGCCCGGCAGCGGCCTCGGCCGAGGTCTTGCCGGTCGACGGCAGCATCACGATCGGCTTGTCATGGCCCAGCTCGGCGAGCAGGCGCGCCACGCGCTGGGCGGATTCGGGCAAGGCCGCCTCGGCGGCGGTGCCTTCGGACAACGACAAGGGTCGGGCGAGGTTCTGCATCGGGCTTCGGTCTCCGCGCGTTGTGGTTTCTTGTCTGGATCGGACTGGCTTCAGATGCCTTCAGACGCCTTCAGACGCAGGCCGCGGCATTGCCTTCGGCCTTGTCGGCCGCCCACTTGGTCAGCAGTGCGCGGCCGACCCGCGAGTTGTTGGCGCGGCCGATCGCCTGCGAGATGAAATCGCCGGCGCGCACCACCTGCTCCAGGTCGATGCCGGTGCGCACGCCCATGCCATGCAGCATGTAGAGCACGTCCTCGGTCGCGACATTGCCGGTCGCGCCCTTCGCATAGGGGCAACCGCCGAGGCCCGCTACCGAGGCGTGGAAGATCTGGATGCCGACGTCGAGGCTGGCGAGGATGTTCGACAGCGCCTGGCCATAGGTGTCGTGGAAATGGCCGGACAGGCGGTCCAGCGCAAACTCGGCGGCGGCGGCGCGCATCACTTGCTGCACGCGGGCCGGCGTGCCGACGCCGATGGTGTCGGCAATGTCGATCTCGTCGCAGCCGAGGTCCCGCATGCGACGGACCACGTCGACCACCGCCGCCACCGGCACCTCGCCCTGGTACGGGCAGCCCAGCGAGCAGGAGATGCTGCCGCGCAGGCGGATGCCCTTTTCCCTGGCCGCGGCCGCCACCGGCTCGAAGCGTGCGATCGATTCCGCGATCGAGCAATTGATGTTCTTCTGCGAGAAGGCCTCGCTGGCGGCGCCGAAGATCACCACTTCGTCGGCGCCCGCGGCGACCGCGCCCTCGAACCCTTTCATGTTCGGCGTCAGCACCGAATACAGTGTGCCGGGCCGGCGCTGGATGCGCGCCATCACCTCGGCGCCATCGGCCATTTGCGGCACCCATTTGGGCGACACGAACGAAGCCGCCTCGATATTGACGAAGCCGGCCTCGGTCAGGCGGTCGATCAGCGCGACCTTGATGTCGGCCGGCACCATCGCCTTCTCGTTCTGCAGGCCATCGCGCGGCCCGACCTCGACGATCTTCACGTAGTTGGGTTGGTTCATCGCTGCTCCTCGTCTGGTGGTGGCCGCCGCTCGCGGCGGCGGTCCGGTTTTATGTGGCGCGCCGCTCAGTAGCCGCGCTGCAGGTCGACCACGCCGGCGATCGGCTGGCCGGCCCGCAGCGCGCGGATCTTGTCGGCGATCTGCGCGATGCTGTCCTCGCGCAGCGTCAGCGCCGAGATATGCGGCGTGATGGTGATGCGCGGCTCGCGCCAGAACGGATGTTCGGGCGGCAGCGGCTCGGTGCGGAACACGTCGAGGGTCGCGCCGGCGATCTGGCCCTGCTGCACCGCGGCCAGCAAGTCCTCTTCGACCAGGTGCGGGCCGCGCGCGACGTTGATCAGATAGGCGCCCTTGGCCAGCCGGTTCAGCAGCGCCGCGTCGATGATGTTCTCGGTTTCGGGCGTCAGCGGCAGCACGTTGACCAGCACGCGCAGCCCGTCGAGGAAGGTGGTCTGCCCGGCCTCGCCGGCATGGCACTGCACGCCGTCGACCATCTTCGGCGAGCGGCTCCAGCCACGCACCGGGAAGCCGAACGACGCCAGCGTGCGGGCGATATGCGCGCCCAGCGTGCCGACGCCCATCACGCCGATGGTGAAATCGGCGCGCCGATTCGGCTTGAGGAATTTCCAGGTGCCCGCCTGCTGCTGCGCCGCGTAGTCGTCGAGCCGGCGGAAATAGCGCAGCACCGCGTGGGTCACGTACTCGGCCATCTGCGCGCCCATGCCGGCGTCGTCGAGCCGCACGATCGGCACGCCGGCCGGCAGCGCTTCGGGATCGGTGTCGCGCAGCCGCAGGATGCCGTCGACGCCGGCGCCCAGATTGAACACGGCCTTCAGGTCCTGGCGTCCCTTCAGCATCTCGAGGGGCGGGCGCCAGACCACCGCATAGTCGACCGGCTGTCCCTGGCTCTCTTCCCAGGTGACGCACTGCGCCTCGGGCAGGGCCTGCGCAAACCCCTCGATCCACGGCGCATAGCGGCCGTCGGGCACGTACAACTGCAGCTTCATTGCTTCTCCACGTCTTTGGTCTTGTCCCGGCGTATTGTCTCAGACTCCGTCGTCCCGGAACCGGCGCCGGCAGAGCGGGGCCGGGCAGGGCCGAGCAGGGCCGAATCGCCGGATCCGCCTGTCAGTCCGGTTGCATCCAGTAATCGATACGCTGGCGCGCCGCCACGTGTTCGGCTGGCAGGCCTTGCACGCGGGCGACGAAGGCGGACTTCGCCTTTCCCCAGGCGTGCGCCTCGGCACGGTCGGCTGGCCGGCTGGAGAACCATAGCGCGAGGCGTTCCGCGGCCACCGCAAAATCCCTGTCCGGCAACGCGACGGTCCTGGCGTGGATCTGCATCCGCGCACCGCCGAAGTGAGCGCCCAGGTTGTTCTTGCCATCGAGCATGTATTCGGCCTTCGCCAGCCCCACCAGCAGGACGCCCCTGCCCGGCATGTCGTCCGATATGGCCTGCGCGGCGCGAAGCAGCGTCGTGCCAGCCCAGAATTGCGGCGTGCGGCGTATCTCGTTCGGCGGCAGCGGCTCCTTCAGCGTGATCAGCGCTTGCAGCGTGGCGCGGCGGTCGGCCGGCGCGAGCGCATCCACGCGTGCCCACGTCGCGTCGAACAGGGCGTCGATGCGAGCGGCGCGCGCGATGCCGGGCTGCTCGTTCGCCGCCAGCATGATGGTGTTGACCAGCTGCACCAACCGCGCCAGCGCGCCGCCGCCGGGGTCATCGCAGTGCGTGGCCTGTACCAGTGGCAGCAACGCTTCGGCCAGCGCCAGTCCCGGCTCCAGCTGACTGCCGTCGCTGGCGAGCTGCGTATCGGCCCATGAGGCCACCGCCATCGCCACGCGCTGGCCGGCCTCGCGCGCCGCGCCGTCGCCATCCTGGCCGATGTGCCGGGCAAGCCAGGCCAGGTCCGGTTGCAGCGCGAGCAGGTCGGGCAGGCTCCAATGCGGCGACGCGTCCTGGTTGCCGCGGTACTCGAGCCATTGCACCAGCGCCTGGCAATGGCGGGGCCAGTCAAGATGCTGCCGGATGGCCGCGGCGATTTCGGCCTTCGGCCGCCACTGGCATCGCAGCAGCGGGAAAACGGGCCCACCGCTTTTCATCAGATCCAGCGCGGCCTCGTGAAGCTTCGGCTTCAATGCCTTGACGTCGAGCTGGCGGTAGAAGAACCGCCGCATATCGACGAGCTGGACCAGCGCGAGCAGCATATCGGCACGCTGATCCGCCGATGCGTTGCGGCGGTCCATGCAGAAGTCCACCACGCGTTGCCAGCCCTGTTGCGCCGGCACCCATGCCAGCTCGCGCGCCGCCTGCGGGCCCAGGCGGCCAAGCTGCTCGGATTCGATACGGTCCCACACCGCCGACCAGCGTTCGGCCGGCCCATCGGTCGGTTTGAGGTGCGCCAGCCGCGCGAGAAGCCTGACCTGCTGTTCGCAGGTCAGCTTCACGCCGGCCTGCCAGGCATCGACCGACGCCACCGCCTTTGCGCGGTCGATGCCGTCGACGTCGAGACGAGCGAGGCTCCTGGACAGCGCGTACGCGAGTTCGACGGCTTCCGTGGCGGGCAAGGCCGGCAACTGCTGACGCAGCGCGTGCCAGCGATCGAGCGCGACCGCGGGCAGCTCGCGATCGCCGCTCCCGCCGGGCCTGCCGATCTTCTTCAGGCATGCGGCCAGCGCGGACAATTGCCGCTGCGCCAGGGCCGGCCGGGCAAGCAGGTCGCCCGCGGCATCGGCAAGCAGTTGGTCCCAGCGGCTGACCGCCTCTTCTGCCGTGCCGGGCTGGTGCAGAAAGGCCTCGGTGATGCCGACAAGCCGCTCTTTTTGTTCCTGCGGCGTCTGCGACCGGATCAGCGCCGCGTAAGCCGCCTTGTCCGGCATCAGCACAGCGGCCGCCTGTTCCCGCTGCGCCTTGGGCAGCGACATCAGCAGCGCGGCGCGTACCCGCATCCCGTTGCGGCCCTCCAGGCCCGCGGCCTGCCGGCACAGACAGTCCAGTGCGGCGGCGCGCTGAGCGCCTTCCAGCATCGGGATGCGCTCGGCAAGCGCCACAACCAGCGCCTCCTTTTGTCTTGGCGCCAGCCGGTCCGGTCGCGCGGGGGCCGCCTGCTGGCCGGCCTGCTGGCCGGTCTCGAGGCCGTAGTCCGCCGCGACCTTCTGCAGGCCCGCCAGCGTGCGCACGCCACGCGTGCGGGCCAGTGCCGCATGCAGCGCGAGCTCCCCCTGCATCGCCTGCTGCATCCCCCACGAGGCCAGTCCGAGCGCGGCTCGATCGCGGCTGGGCAGGCAGCCCAGCACGACTGTCCAGGCCGCCTCGGCCCAGGCAATCGCCGGCAGCTCGAGGGCCGGCGGTCGCGGCGGAGGCGGCGCAGGCGTCGTGAACGATCGCAGATGCCGTTGCCGGTCGTCGGCCCAGCGCTGCCCGATCACCTCGTTGCCGTCGCGCTCGCTCAGATACCACGCCGCGCCGCCCTCCGCCTTGAACAGCGTCCTCAACCAGTACAGCAGCGCGTGCAGGGGGCTGGACGACGTGGTCTTGACCAGCCGCTCGGCTCGCATGCCGTGGTGGTCCATGCTGATGGATACGGCATAGCCGTCGAAGCGGAACACGCCGAAATCGTGTCGAGGGGATGGTGCAGCCGTGGCGTTGGCCGCGCTGGCGGCGGCCACGTTGGATGGCGGCGGCGCGCAGGGGTCGAGCGTGTATCGGGGCATGGGAAACTCAAGACGTGCGATTGAGAACTTCCTCGTGCCGCGAAGCGATGCGGTGCGGTGCCGACGGGCCGATGGCGTCTGCCCGAGGGATTCGGGCCGGCGCCAATGCCGTTGGTTCGATGCCAGGCGGGGCCCCCGGGAACCGGCCTCGCGGAGACAAGGCATCGCGGAATTGTCAACGCGAGGTCGGAGCCCGGCTTTCGGGAAGGCATGCGGTTCTTGCATTTCGCAACGCGAGTGCCGCATGCCACCTTCCCCCGAAGGTTCAGCCCGCTTTCGCTTCGAAACCGAGCAATTGCTCGCCCTCGCCGACCTGGTCGCCGACCCCATACAGCACTTCGCCGACGACGCCATCGGCCGGCGCGCTGATGGTGTGCTCCATCTTCATCGCCTCCATCACCAGCAGCGGCGTCCCACGCGTGACGGTGGCGCCCGCTTCGACCATCACGGCAATCACCTTGCCCGGCATCGGTGCGGTCAGCTTGCCGCCCTCGCCTTCGGCATCGCCGGCATGCGCTAGCGGATCCTGCCATTCCAGCGACACATGCCGCCCGCCGGCGAACACATGGAAGACGTCGCCATCGCGATGCACCTGGCCATGCGCGCGGCGCGTGCCGAGGTCGACCTGCACGTCGTCGGCCACGCAATGCGTGCGGAACGGTGCCGCCTGGTCGGCATAGAACAGCGTGCTGCCCTGCGCGTCGGCCTGCAGCGTGACTTCCAGCGTGTCGGCGCCATGCGTGAAGCGCAGCACCCGCTGGGCGCCCGCGTTCAGCCGCCACGGCCCGGCATGGGTCCACGGCGAATTCGGGTCCGCCGCATCGATGCGGCGCTCGCGCGCCTCGGCATCGAGCAGCGCGGCCACGGCCAGCGCGATCAGTTCCATGCCGACCGGCGCCGGCGGCGCGAACAGCGTGGCTTCGTGGCGCGCGATCAGGCCGGTATCGAGGTCGGCCTTGGCAAACGGCTCGGAGGCCACCAGCCGCTGCAGGAACGCGATATTGGTCGACAGCCCGACCACGTGATACGCGGCCAGCGCCTGCCGCATGCGCGCCAGCGCCTCGTCGCGGTCCTTGCCCCAGACGATCAGCTTGGCGATCATCGGGTCGTAATACGGGCTGATTGCATCGCCCTCGCGTACGCCCGAATCGATGCGCACGCCGGCGGGGCCATGCACGTCTTCGCCGCGCATGAACTGCACCGCGGGCGGCGTGCGCAGATAGCGCAGCGTGCCGGTCGAGGGCAGGAACTGCTTGTCGGGATTCTCGGCGTAGACCCGCGCCTCGAGCGCATGGCCGTCGATGCGCAGCTGGTCCTGCGACAGCGGCAGCGGCTCGCCGGCGGCCACGCGCAATTGCCATTCGACCAGGTCCTGGCCCGTGATCATCTCGGTCACCGGGTGTTCGACCTGCAGCCGCGTGTTCATCTCCATGAAGTAGAACGAGCCATCCTGGTTTGCGATGAACTCCACCGTGCCGGCGCCGACATAGCCGACCGCCTTGGCCGCGGCGACCGCCGCCTCGCCCATCGCGCGGCGGCGCTCCTCGGTCATGCCGGGCGCCGGGGCTTCCTCCAGCACCTTCTGATGGCGCCGCTGCACCGAGCAGTCGCGCTCGAACAGGTAGACGCAGTTGCCCTGCGTGTCGGCGAACACCTGGATCTCGATATGGCGCGGCCGCGTCAGGTACTTCTCGACCAGCACCTTGTCGTCGCCGAAGCTGGCGCTGGCCTCGCGCTTGACCGAGGCGAGCGCCGCCTCGAAGCCGGCGGCGTCCTCGACCACGCGCATCCCCTTGCCGCCGCCGCCCGCGCTGGCCTTGAGCAGCACCGGATAGCCGATGCGGTCCGCCTCGCGGCGCAGCAGCGCCGGATCCTGGTCCTCGCCGTGATAGCCCGGCACCAGCGGCACCGCGGCGCGTTCCATCAATTGCTTGGCCGCGCTCTTGCTGCCCATCGCGCGGATCGCCGATGCCGGCGGCCCGATGAAGACCAGCCCGGCCGCGGCGCACGCCTCGGCAAAGCCCTCGTTCTCCGACAGGAAGCCGTAGCCCGGGTGGATCGCCTGCGCGCCGGTCGCGCGCGCCATCTCGATGATGTGGTCGCCGCGCAGATAGCTGTCGCGCGCCGCGGCCCCGCCGATATGCACGGCCTCGTCGCAATAGGCGACATGGCGCGCCTGCGCGTCCGCGTCGGAATAGACCGCGACGGTGCGGATGCCCAGGCGCCGGCAGGTGGCGGCGACACGGCAGGCGATTTCGCCGCGGTTGGCGATCAGGATCTTGGTGAACATGGCTCCTCCTTGTTGATGGGGAACGGCGACCGGCTGGCTGTCGGTGTCCGCGCCGGGCGCGGCCCCCCGTCGTCCCCGCGGAGGCGAGGACCCAGCGGCTTACGCAAGTCGCCGGGCCCCCGCTTTTGCGGGGACGACGGGAGAACGGCAGGCACGGACACCCTCGTCATCCCGCGTGTCCTTCCGCGCGGATGCCGAGCCGGCCCAGCAGCGCGCGATCGCGCTCCGCCTGCGGGTTGCCGGTGGTCAGCAGCTTGTCGCCGTAGAAAATCGAATTGGCGCCGGCCAGGAAGCACAGCGCCTGCAACGCTTCGTCCATGGCCTCGCGGCCGGCGGACAGGCGCACCATCGCGCGCGGCATCGTGATGCGCGCGACCGCGATCGTGCGGACGAACTCGAACGGGTCCAGCGGCGCGGTGCCCGCCAGCGGCGTGCCCTCGACCTGGACCAGATTGTTGATGGGCACCGACTCCGGATACGGGTCCATGTTGGCCAGCTGCGCGATCAACCCGGCCCGCGCCTCGCGCGTCTCGCCCATGCCCACGATGCCGCCGCAGCAGACATTGATGCCGGCGTCGCGCACATGGCCGATGGTGTCCAGGCGGTCCTGGTAGGTACGCGTGCTGATGATCTCGCCATAGAACTCCGGCGAGGTATCCAGATTGTGGTTGTAGTAGTCGAGGCCCGCGTCCTTGAGCCGCTGCGCCTGCTCGGCGCGCAGCATGCCGAGCGTGACGCAGGTCTCCAGGCCCATGGCCTTGACCTCGCGGACCATGTCGATCACCGGTTCGAGATGGCGGTCCTTCGGGCTGCGCCAGGCGGCGCCCATGCAGAAGCGCGTGGCGCCGTTGGCCTTCGCCGTGCGCGCGGCGTCGAGCACCTCGTCGAGCGCCATCAGCTTGCCGGCCTTGACGCCGGCATCGTGGTGCGCGCTCTGCGGGCAATAGCCGCAATCCTCCTCGCAGCCGCCGGTCTTGATCGACAGCAGCGTCGACAGCTGCACGGTATTGGCGTCGAAATGCTCGCGATGGACCTGCTGCGCGCGGAACAGCAGATCGTTGAAGGGCAGCGCGAACAGGGCGGCGACGGCGTCGACGGTCCAGCGTGCGTTGTTGCCGTTGGTTTCGTTGGCGCCGGCTTGAGCAGCCTGCTGGCGCGCGCTCTGGCGCAGTGAATCGGCGGAAATGGTGGCGATGGTAGTCATGTCGGATCGAATTCTGTTGTCAGGCGGCGCGCTCGAAGGGCGCATCGCCGGGATGTCGGTCGGAGTCGAGCAGCGGGGCCAGATCGAGGCAGCGCGCGGCTTGCTCGGCAGGCAGTTGCCACGGCAGCGTGCCCAGCCACGGCGTGCCGATCGCGTCGAACGCGTCGCGCAGCGTGGCGATGTTGTCGTCGGCGAGCAGCATGTCCGGATCAATGCGGTTGGCGATCCAGCCGGCCAGGCGCAGCCCGCGCGCGCGTACCGCCTCGGCGGTCAGCAGCGCATGGCTCAGGCAGCCCAGCCGGATGCCGACCACCAGGATCACCGGCAGGCCGAGCCGGACTGCGAGATCGGCGGTGTCCCAGCCGCCGGGGCCGGTAGCCAGCGGCACGCGGAAGCCGCCGACGCCTTCGACCACGACCGCGTCGGCCTGCGCGCGCAGCGCGGCAAACGCCGACAGGATCGGCTCGGCATCGATGCGAACGCCATCGGCCTGCGCGGCCAGATGCGGCGAGCATGGCGTGCGCAGCAGCCACGGGCAGGTCTGCGCCAGCGGCACGTCGACGCTGCTGGCCGCGCGCAATTGCGCGACATCGTCGTTATGCCACTGGCCGTCGCGCGGCTCGCAGCCGCTCGCGACGGGCTTCATGCCGACCGTCGTGCGGCCCCGCGCGGCCAGCGCGTGCAGCAACGCCGCGCTGGCGTGGGTCTTGCCGACCTCGGTATCGGTGCCGGTGACGAAGCAGGCGAATGCGGGGAGCGGGCTCATGCTGCCTCCCTGCAAGAAGAATCGGTCTGCGCCGCCAATGCACCCAGCGCCGACAGCAACGCCGCGACATCCTCTTGCCGATGCGCCGCCGACAACGTGATGCGCAGCCGCGCGGTGCCCGCGGGCACGGTCGGCGGACGGATCGCGCCGACGCGGATGCCTGCGTGCTCGAGTCCCGCCGACAGCGACAGCGCCGCGGCGTTGTCGCCGACGATCAGCGGCTGGATCGCGGTCGCGCTGTCGGCCAGTTGCCAGCCCGCCGGCGCGGCGATCGGCGCCAGACCGCG
>NZ_AMPR02000423.1:0-24309 GCF_000307735.3 Cupriavidus sp. HPC(L)
AACAGCGCGACGGTACGCGGATCGTCATCGCCGCGCGCCGGCGGCGGCGCCAGGTGCAACACGCGATCGGCCAGGCCATGCAGGCGTTTCAGCGTGGCAGGCTCGTCGAGGTTCGCCACCAGCGGCACCGCGCCCGCCGCCCGCAAGGCCGCCACGCGGCCGGGCTGCGAGGTCACGGCGAACACGCGCCAGCGCGGGGCAAGCATTTGCAGGCAACGCATGCCTACGTCCCCGCAACCCACGATCAGCAATCGCGGGCGGGCCAGACGGGGTGGCGACAGATCTTTGCTCATCGAGAGATTATGGCTTATCAAGTAACCGTGCTGCCGAGCGGCCGCCAGTTCGAGGCGGAAGCGAACGAAACCATCCTGTCGGCGGCGCTGCGTCAAGGCATCGGCCTGCCCTACGGGTGCAAGAACGGCGCCTGCGGTTCGTGCAAGGGCCGCGTCACCGCCGGCGACATCGTTCAGGGCGACCATGCCGCCTCCGCGCTGACCGCGCAGGAAAAGACCGAGGGCCGCGCGCTGTTCTGCTGCGCCAACGCGGCGTCGGACATCACCATCGAATGCCGCGAGGTCCATGGCGCCGGCGATATTCCGATCAAGAAGGTGCCGTGCCGCGTGCAATCGCTGGAGCGCGTGGCCGAAGACGTCATCGTCGCGAAGCTGCAGCTGCCGGCCACCGAGCGCCTGCAATACCTGGCCGGCCAGTACGTCGAATTCCTGCTGCGCGACGGCAAGCGCCGCAGCTATTCGATCGCCACGCCGCCGCACGAGGAAGGCCCGATCGAACTGCATTTCCGCCATATGCCGGGCGGCGCCTTCACCGACTACGTGTTCGGCGCGCGCGAAGGACAGCCGGCGATGAAGGAGCGCGACATCCTGCGCTTCGAGGGTCCGCTGGGCAGCTTCTTCCTGCGCGAGGACTCGGACAAGCCGATCATCCTGCTGGCCTCGGGCACCGGCTTCGCGCCGATCAAGGCCATCGTCGAGCACGCGGCCTACACCGGCATCACGCGGCCGATGACGCTGTACTGGGGCGGCCGCCGCCCGCGCGACCTGTACATGCATGCGCTGTGCGAGCAGTGGGCGCGCGACCTGCCGAACTTCCGCTATGTGCCGGTGGTCTCGGACGCGCTGCCTGAGGACGACTGGGACGGCCGCACCGGCTTCGTCCACCAGGCCGTGATGGCCGACTACCCCGATCTGTCGGACCACGAGGTCTATGCGTGCGGCGCACCGGTGATGGTCGATTCGGCGCGGCGCGACTTCACCGCCCAGTGCGCGCTGCACGAGGATGCGTTCTTCGCCGACTCGTTCACCTCCGAGGCTGACCTGCATCCGGCCGGCGCGGCCTGAACCACGGCTCGCGGCCCGGCCGGCCAGGATCGCGCCCGGCCCGAACCTGCGCCCACCCCCCCAGCACCGCGCCACCGTTTCGCGAGAACAACAATGACGCCCCGGACCGCCACCGTCGTCTTTGACACTGGGGCGACTGCGTCTTATAGTTGGCCGCATGAACCACGCCAACATCCGACGCAGCTTCCGTACGTCGCATCCCGCCAGGGTGCCACGCGGCTGACCGTCGACAGCGTCTGTTCAGGTCATCAAGCCACGGGTCACCCCCGTGGCTTTTTTGTTTTGCCGCCCTTCCCTTTTCCTTGTTTGCCGATCTCTGGAGTCCGCCATGGCATTTGCTGAGTATCCCGTCCAATCGCTGATGTACATCACCAACCGGCCCGAGCTCGTCTTCACCGAGGGCAAGGGCTCGTGGCTGACGGACCATCAGGGCAAGCGCTATCTGGACTTCGTGCAGGGCTGGGCCGTCAACTGCCTGGGCCACTCCAACGAGGGCATGATCGCGGCGCTGAACGAGCAGTCCCGCAAGCTGATCAACCCGAGCCCGGCCTTCTACAACGAACCGATGCTGCGGCTGGCCAAGACGCTGACCGACCACAGCTGCTTCGACAAGGTGTTCTTCGCCAACAGCGGCGCGGAGGCCAACGAGGGCGCGATCAAGCTGGCGCGCAAATGGGGGCGCAAGCACAAGAACGGCGCCTACGAGATCATCACGATGGACCACAGCTTCCATGGCCGCACGCTGGCGACCATGAGCGCGTCCGGCAAGGCCGGCTGGGACACGATCTTCGCGCCGCAGGTACCGGGCTTCCCGAAGGCCCAGCTCAATGACCTGGCTTCGGTCGAGGCGCTGATCAACGACAAGACGGTCGGCATCATGCTCGAACCGGTGCAGGGCGAGAGCGGCGTGGTGCCGGCCACGCGTGAGTTCATGCAAGGGCTGCGCGCACTGGCCGACAAGCACAAGCTGCTGTTCATCGTCGACGAGGTGCAGGCGGGCTGCGGCCGCTGCGGCACGCTGTTCGCGTACGAACTGTCGAACGTCGAGCCGGACATCATGACGCTGGGCAAGGGCATCGGTGGCGGCGTGCCGCTGTCGGCCCTGCTGTGCAAGGCCGAGGTGGCGAGCTTCGAGGCCGGCGACCAGGGCGGTACCTACAACGGCAACCCGCTGATGTGCGCGGTCGGCAGCGTGGTGTTCGAGCAGTTGCTGGCGCCGGGCTTCCTGCAGCAAGTGCAGGAGAAAGGCGCGTATCTGCGCGAGCAGCTGCTGGCGCTGTCCAGCGAATTCGGCCTGGCCGGCGAACGGGGCGAAGGCCTGCTGCGCGCGCTGATGCTGGGCAAGGACATCGGCCCGCAACTGGTCGAGCAGGCGCGCGAGATGCAGCCCGACGGCCTGCTGCTCAATTCGCCGCGTCCGAACCTGCTGCGCTTCATGCCGGCGCTGAACGTGACCCGCGAGGAAATCGATCAGATGATCGGCATGCTGCGGACGCTGCTGAAGGCGCTGGCCTGATCTTGCTGCACCGGCCGTCGACTGCGGCCGGCAACAGCGATAGATCGGAACACGGCCGCCCTGCTGCGATGGCAGGGCGGCTTTTTCATTGGCTCGCCTGTGTTCGACCGCCACCCGCCGCGCGTGGGGACGACGGTAATATTCGCTTGCCTATACTGATGCCATCCAGGTCCAGGAGAACAACAATGGGCGGTCGCCTCCATTCGCACAGGCGCGGGCTGGCTACTACGTTTGCCGTGGCGGCCTTGGCGCTGCTCGGCACCCTGGCCGCCGAACCGGCCATGGCCGACGAGGCCGCGGACCACGCCGCCATCCTGAAGGCCGAGCAGGACTGGCTGGCCGCCACCGAGTCGGGCGACCGCGCCGCGCTGGAGCGGCTGCTCCATCCCACCTTCGTCAACATCTCTCCGCTGGGCGGCATGCGCAACCGCGCCGAATCGCTATCGGCGGGCCCCCCGCCGCCCGGCTCCAGCCAGACGCTCACCGAACTGAAAGTACGCACGTTCCGCGACAGCGCGGTCGTCACCGGCGTCAACCGTTATCGGCCCAACGCGAAGGCCAGGCCGACCGACGTCGTCTTCACCGATGTGTTCGTCCGCACGCCGCAGGGTTGGCAGGTGGTGTCGTCGCACAATTCGATCCGGCCGGCGCCGGCGGAGCGGTAATTACCTACTGCGGTAGCGCCGCATCAAGCGTGTTCGACGAGACGATCATGCGGCGCGAACCTCCTGCGGCACAGATCGGACACCTCATCATTACAACTCCTTGCAAGACACGAAAAGGAAACGCTGGACCGAGTAAAAAAGCCCCGCGCATGCAGGCATGGCGGGGCTTGGTACGGCGCGGCGGCATGTGGCCGCCGTTCCTATCGCGACGGACTCATTCGCCGAGGTAGGCGGCGCGCACCTTCGGATCGTCGAGCATGTCGGCGGCGTTGCCGTTCATCGTGATCAGGCCGGACTCCATCACATAGCCGCGGTCGGCGGCCTGCAGGGCCAGGCGGGCGTTCTGCTCGACCAGCAGCACCGTGACGCCCTGGCTCGAGATATCGCGCACGACCTCGAAGATCTTCTCGACCATGATCGGCGACAGGCCCATCGACGGTTCGTCCAGCAGCAGCAGGCGCGGCTGGCTCATCAGCGCGCGCGCCATCGCCAGCATCTGCTGCTCGCCACCCGACATGGTGCCGGCCAGCTGATTCGCGCGTTCCTTCAGGCGCGGAAAGATGCCGAACATGCGGTCGATATCGTCCTTGATGCCGGCCTCGTCCTTGCGCGTGAAGGCGCCCATCAGCAGGTTCTCGGTGATCGTCATGCGCGCGAACACGCCGCGGCCTTCCGGCACCATCGCCAGGCCCTGCTTCAGCAAGTCGTAGCTGGGCACGCCCTTGATCGAACGGCCCAGGTATTCGACGTCGCCGCCGGCCCACGGCTGCAGGCCGGTGATGGCCTTCATCGTGGTGGTCTTGCCGGCGCCGTTGGCGCCGATCAGCGTGACCAGCTCGCCGTCGCGGATTTCCAGGTCGATGCCCTTGACGGCCTGGATGCCGCCGTACGCGACCTTCAGTCCGGCGATCTTCAGTAGTGTTTCTTTCATTTGCTGCTCCCCCGTCAGTGGGCCGAAGTGCCGAGGTAAGCCTCGATCACCGCCGGGTTGTTCTGGACATCGTGCGGCAGGCCCTGTGCGATGACCTTGCCGTAGTCGAGCACGGTCATGCGGTCGCACAGTCCCATCACCAGCTTCACGTCGTGCTCGATCAGCAGGATCGTGCGGCCGTCGCTGCGGATCTTGTCGAGCAGGCCGCGCAGTTCGATCTTCTCGGTCGCGTTCATGCCGGCAGCGGGCTCGTCGAGCGCCAGCAGCTTGGGCTCGGTCGCCAGTGCGCGGGCAATCTCGAGGCGGCGCTGGTGGCCGTACGACAGATTGCGCGAGGTGAAGTTGGCGTACTTGCCGATGCCGACGTAATCGAGCAGGTCGTGGGCCATGTCCTCGACGCCCTCCTCTTCCTGGCGCACCGCCGGCGGGCGGAAGATCGCGCCGATCACGCCGGCCTTGGTCCGCACGTGGCGGCCGACCATCACGTTCTCGAGCGCGGTCATGTCGCCGAACAACCGAATGTTCTGGAACGTCCGGGCGATGCCGGCCTTTGCCACTTCATGCACCGCGGTCGGCTGGTAGGGCTTGCCGTCCAGCACGAATTCGCCGGAATCGGGCGTGTAGAGCCCGGTGATCACGTTGAAGAAGGTGGTCTTGCCGGCGCCGTTCGGGCCGATCAGGCCGTAGATCTCGCCGGCCCGGATTTCCAGGCCCACATCGGACAGCGCCTGCAGCCCGCCGAAGCGCTTGTTCACTCCCTTGACGGACAGGAGGATGTTTTCGTTGCTCATCAGGTCCTCCCGCTTCACAGACGTCCAACGCTACCCGGGCGGCGAACCACCGGCCGGTCTTCCTTGCGCGGCGACGGCCACAGGCCCGCCGGGCGATACAGCATCACGCCGACCAGCGCCAGGCCGAACAGCAGCTGGCGCAGCACCTCGGCGTCGACGATCACCTCGCCGAACATCATCCGCTGGACCGGCTCGGCGACCACGCGCAGCAGTTCCTGGAAGCCGATAAGCAGGATGCCGCCCAGGATCACGCCCGGGATATGGCCCATGCCGCCAAGCACCACGATCGCCAGCACGTAGATCGATTCCCACAGCGTGAACGATTCCGGCGAGACGAAGCCCTGGAAGGCGCCGAACACCGCGCCCGACACGCCGCCGAACGACGCGCCCATGGCAAACGCCAGCAGCTTGATGTTGCGGGTGTTGATGCCCATCGCCTTGGCCGCGATCTCGTCCTCGCGGATCGCCACCCAGGCGCGGCCGATGCGCGAGTTCTGCAGCCGCAGCGACACGAACACGATCGCCACCACCAGCAGGATCAGCAGGTAGTAGTACATGAACACCGGCGTGAACTTCAGGCCGAAGAACTCGTGCGTCTTCGAGAAGTTGAAGCCGAAGATCGTGATTGGATCGACCGCGGTGATGCCCTTGGGACCGTTAGTGATATTGACCGGCCGGTCCAGGTTGTTCATGAAGATGCGGATGATCTCGCCGAAGCCGAGCGTGACGATCGCCAGATAGTCGCCGCGCAGCTTCAGCGTCGGCGCGCCAAGCAGCACGCCGAAGATGCCCGCGACCAGCGCCCCCAATGGCAGCACCCACCAGACGCTGACATGGAAGCCGTTCGGGAACAGCTGGGCGATGGTCTCGAACTGGTTGGCCAGGTGCGGCGAGCCCAGCAGCGCCATCAGGTAGGCGCCCACCGCATAGAAGGCGATGTAGCCCAGGTCCAGCAGGCCGGCGAAGCCGACCACGATGTTCAGCCCCAGCGCCAGCATGATGTACAGCAGTGCGAAGTCGAGCACCCGTACCCAGTAGTTGCCGCCCAGGAACTGCACGGCGAACGGCGCGCACAGGCCGATCACGAGGAAGGCCGCCAGCGCGAACATGGTCTTGGCCGGCGTCTTGGTCAGTGGCGCGGCCTGCGACGCCGCGGTGGAAATCGGAGTGTTCATGATTGCGATCCCCTTACGCCCGGTCGGCCACACGTTCGCCCATGATGCCGGACGGACGGAACACCAGCACGGTGATCAGCACGATGAAGGCAAACACGTCCTGATAGTTCGAACCGAACACGCCGTTGGTCAGGTCGCCGATATAGCCGGCGCCCAGCGCCTCGATCAGGCCCAGCAGCATGCCGCCGACCATCGCGCCGGCGAGGTTGCCGATGCCGCCGAGCACGGCCGCGGTGAACGCCTTCAGGCCGGGGATGAAGCCCATGTAGAAGTGGGCGTTGCCATAGTTGGTCGCCATCATCACGCCGGCCAGCGCCGCCAGGGTCGCGCCGATCATGAAGGTAGCCGAGATCACGAAGTTCGGGTTCACGCCCATCAGGCCCGCCACGCGCTGGTTCTCGGCTGTGGCGCGCATCGCGCGGCCGAGCTTGGTGCGGTTGACCAGCGCCAGCAGCCCGGCCATCACCATCACGGCCATGCCGATGATCACCATCTCCTTGCCGGTGATGGTCGCGCCCGTGGTGCCGATATCGATCGGCTCCGAGGGCAGCAGTTGCGGGAACGTCAGCGGATTGCGCGACCAGATCATCATCGCGATGGTCTGCAGCATGATCGACACGCCGATCGCGGTGATCAGCGGCGCCAGCCGGGGCGCGTTGCGCAGCGGCCGGTAGGCAATCCGTTCGATCGAATAGGACAGCATCGCGCAGACCGGCATCGCGATCAGCGTGGCGATCACGAGGGTCAGCCATTCCGGCAGGCCGGGGGCGAATTGCTGAAGTGCGAGAATCGCCGACAGTGCGGTCAGCGCGCCGATCATCAGCACATCGCCATGGGCGAAGTTGATGATCCCGAGAATGCCGTAGACCATGGTGTAGCCGAGTGCAATCAGCGCATAGATGCTGCCGAGCACCAGACCATTCACGATCTGCTGGATAAGGATATCCATGAATACTCCTGGCTTGCCGCCCGCACTTCCGGCATGGATGGATGCCGACCGGGCAGCTTGGTGTGAGTGGTTTGGTAAGGGTTATGTGCTGGTAAGCGGGTAAAGCAACGGCCTGCCGCGTTCCACCCATGGTAAGGGCGCTGTCACAAAAGGCGAGGCTAAAAAGAACGGCACCGCAAAGTACTCACGGTGCCGTTCGGTAGACCGAGTAGGTCCGAATTACATCTTCACGACGTCAAGCACGGACTTCTTCTTGTCCTTGTAGTCGTACAGCGTGATGGTGCCTTCCTTCATGTCGCCCTTCTCGTCGAAGGCGATGTTGCCGATCACGCCCTGGTAGTTGGTCTTGGGCATCTCCGCCAGGATGGACGCGGGCTCGGTCGAGCCGGCGCGCTTCATCGCATCGACGATCACCATCACGGCGTCGTAGGTGAACGGCGCGTAAATCTGCACCGGTGCGTTGAAACGTTCCTGGTAGCGCTTCTGGAACTCGGCGCCCTTCTCCATCTTGGACAACGCGAGGCCGGCTTCGGAGCAGATGATGTTGCTGACCGCGTCGCCCGCCAGTTCGGCCACCTTGTCGGTACATACGCCGTCGCCGCCGACGATCTTGGCCGGGATGCCGAGCTCCTTGGCTTGCTTGGCGAAGGGGCCGCCGGTGGCGTCCATGCCGCCGTACATGATGACGTCCGGCTTCTTGCCCTTGATCTTGGTCAGGATGGCCTTGAAGTCGGTGGCCTTGTCGTTGGTGGCCTCGCGCGCCACGATGTTGACGCCGGCCGCCTTGGCGGTCTTCTCGAACTCGTCGGCCAGGCCCTTGCCGTAGGCGGTGGCGTCGTCGACGATCGCCACGCTCTTGGCGTTCAGGCTCTTGGCGGCGTAGTTGGCCAGGGCCGGGCCCTGCTGGGCGTCGGTGGCGACCACGCGGAAGGTCGTCTTGAAGCCCTGCTTGGTGTAGTCGGGGTTGGTCGAGGACGGCGAGATCTGCACGATGCCGGCATCGCTATAGATCTTGGAGGCGGGAATCGACACGCCCGAGTTCAGGTGGCCGACCACGGCGACAACCTTCTCGTCGACCAGCTTCTGGGCCACCGAGGTGCCGGTCTTTGGATCGGCGGCGTCGTCTTCGCCGACCAGTTCCAGGCGAACCTTCTTGCCGCCCAGTTCCAGACCGGCCTTGTTGACCTCTTCAACGGCCAGGCGCGCGCCGTTCTCGTTGTCCTTGCCAAGGTGGGCGATCCCACCGGTCAGCGGCGCCGCGTGGCCGATCTTTACCACCACCTCGCCGCCGGCCGGTGCTGCCGCGGCGGGTGCAGAGGCCGTCGCACCGGGCGCCGCCTCTTCCTTCTTGCCGCAGGCAGTAACCAGTGCCACTGCCGCTGCGATCGGCAGAATCTTGGCAAACGTGATTTGCATGAGTGATCTCCTAGGATTCACAAGATCAGGGTTACGCAACGCCTCCCGTCCGTTTCCCTGCACCGCCTTGGTTTAGTTTCAATTTGAAACGCGCGCATTGTATCCCCTTTTTTTGCGGATGCAATACGCGACGCAACAACCTGAGCCTTTTACCCTTCTATTGAGCTAGGTAATTTCCCCAATGCCTGCATTGGGGCAATTCCCATTCACAAGAGGGGCTCTTTGCGATACCTAACAAGATCCGTGCCCACCACGTCACCGGAGCGCGCCGCAGGCCGTTGCGGCGTGGCTGGCGCGGCACCTCTCTTTATAGAAATTAATTAGGCATTTCATAAAAGAAATATGCACCAACTTTGAATGTCTGCAATCCGCGCTCGCACCAATCGAGGGAAAACCCGCATTTAGGGGAATTACCCTAAAGACCGTCGCAAAAGGTAAGCACGCACCGAATCAATATATCGCTGTGACGATTAAGTTTCTTTCAGGCGGTGAACCGGATTGGCAAGGTGAGACGCGCAAAAACGACAACGCCCCGCTCGAGGCGGGGCGTTGTGGGAGTACGAAGAAGAACCGGCGGCTCAGGCGGCGCTGGCCTGCAAGCCCTTGGGTAGCGGGAAGGACATGTTCTCCTCGATGCCCTCCAGCGGCCGCACCTGCCTCGCACCAAGCGCGCGCAGCCGGTCGACGATCGACTGGGCCAGCGCCTCCGGTGCGGACGCGCCCGCGGTCAGGCCGATGCGGCGCTTGCCGGCGATCCACTCGGGGCGAACCTGTTCCGGCGCATCGACCATATAGGAAGGGACGCCGAGCCGCTCGGCCAGTTCGCGCAGGCGGTTCGAGTTCGAGCTGTTCGGGCTGCCGACCACGATCACCACGTCGACCTGCGGCGCCATGAACTTGACAGCGTCCTGGCGGTTCTGCGTCGCGTAGCAGATGTCCTGCTTCTTCGGCTCGCGGATCGCCGGGAATCGCGCCTTCAGCGCGGCGACGATCTCTTCGGTCTCGTCGACCGAGAGCGTGGTCTGCGTGACATAGGCGAGCCGCGTCGGATCGGCCACTTGCAGTGTCTGCACGTCGGCGGGCGACTCGACCAGCAGCATGCCGCCGTCGGCCTGGCCCATCGTGCCTTCGACCTCGGGGTGGCCGCGATGGCCGATCATCACGATCTCGCAGCCTTCGGCGCGCATCTTGCCCACCTCGACATGGACCTTGGTCACCAGCGGACAGGTCGCGTCGAAGACGTTCAGGCCGCGCGCCTGCGCCTCGGCGCGGACGCTGCGCGAGACGCCGTGGGCGCTGAAGATCACGGTCGCGCCGGCCGGCACCTCGTCGAGGTCCTGCACGAAGATGGCGCCCTTGCGGCGCAGGTCGGCCACGACATAGGCGTTGTGCACGATTTCATGGCGCACATAGATCGGCGCGCCAAAGCGCTGGAGCGCGCGCTCCACGATCTCGATCGCGCGATCGACCCCGGCGCAGAAGCCGCGCGGCTGGGCCAGCAGGATCTCGGCGTCGGGGGCGGGAGTCAGTTCGGACATGCGGGGAGGTAGCTGCGCTCCGGCGCGCGAGGCGGCCGGAGCAGGTCGTCAGAGAATGCCGATCAGCTGGACGTCGAACAGGATGGTCTGTCCGGCCAGCGGATGATTGAAGTCGAACAGCGCCGAAGTCTCGCCGATTTCCTTCAGCACGCCGGCATACTTGCCGCCGCCCGGCGCATTGAACTCGACCAGGTCGCCCGGGCTGTAGTCCTCTTCGAACGAGCTGTTCTCGCGCAGCGTGGCCAGCGACACGCGCTGCAGCAGCTCGGGATTGCGCGGGCCGAAGGCGTGCTCCGGCGCCAGACGGTAGCTGGTGCGCTCGCCCTCGGCCATGCCGAGCAGCGCCTGTTCCAGCGTGGGCGCGAACTGGCCCTGCCCCAGCAGCAGTGTGGCGGGCTTGTCGTCGAAGGTGCTGACGACCTCGGTACCGTTCTCCAGCGAGATGCGGTAATGCAAGGTCAGGAAGGAATCGGCCTGCACGGTCTTGCGCGCGGTGGCGCCGCCGGAGTCCGACGCAAAAGTTTGCGAATTCATGAATGCTCAACCAGTCGAGAACCCGTATTGTAAGCGACTGAACCCGGCGCCGCCGATCGCCGCCACCGCCGCCACCGCCGCCACCGCAGCTTCCCGACCGAGACCGCCATGCCCATCCCAGATTGGCCCGCCAGCGAACGTCCTCGCGAAAAGCTGCTGCAAGCCGGTGCCGCTGCGTTGTCCGACGCCGAGCTGCTGGCGGTATTCCTGCGCGTCGGCGTGCCGGGCAAGAGCGCGGTCGACGTGGCGCGCGAACTGATCGCGGCATTCGGCTCGCTGACCGGACTGCTGGCGGCCAGCCAGGCCGAACTGAGCCGCGTGCGCGGGGTCGGCACCGCCAAATATGCGCAGTTGCAGGCGGTGGTCGAGCTGACGCGCCGGGCACTGGCCGAGCAGTTGGCGCTGGCGCCGGGCCTCGAATCGCCGCAAGCGGTACGCGACTACCTGCGGCTGTCGTTGGCGCAGCGGCCTTACGAAGTGTTCCTGTGCCTGTTTCTTGACGCGCGCAACCGGCTGCTGGCCGCCGAGGAACTGTTCCGCGGCACGCTGACCCAGACCAGCGTCCACCCGCGCGAGGTCGCCCGGCAGGCATTGGCGCATAATGCGGCCTCGGTGATCGTCGCCCACAACCATCCGTCGGGCAATCCGGCGCCGAGCGCGGCCGACCTGGCGATGACCAAGACGCTGGCGCATTCGCTGGCGCTGATCGACGTCCATGTGCTCGACCACTTCATCGTCGCCGGCAATACGACGTATTCGCTGGCGGAGCACCGGCAACTGTGACGCCCAAGGCACCGGCGCGTCGCCGTGGCGTCAACGCACAGAAGGCATTGATCGGCCGAGGGATTTCGGTCTATAATGCCCGTTTTGCTGAAGTCTTAACCGCTGCAGTCCGGGCCCGCGCGCCTTTTGTTGATCTGTTGCGAACATTGTCCACGAATAGAAGATTTAGGAGTGCTTCATGGCACGCGTCTGTCAAGTGACCGGGAAAGCGCCGATGGTCGGCAACAACGTTTCCCACGCAAACAACAAGACCAAGCGCCGTTTTCTGCCCAACCTGCAGAACCGTCGTTTCTTTGTTGAATCGGAAAACCGCTGGGTGAGCCTGCGCGTCTCGAACGCCGGTCTGCGCCTGATCGACAAGAAAGGCATCGACTCCGTGCTCGCCGACCTGCGCGCACGCGGCGAAGTCTAATTAGGAGTTCATCATGGCCAGCAAAGGCGGACGCGACAAGATCAAACTGGAATCCACCGCGGGTACCGGTCACTTCTACACCACCGACAAGAACAAGCGCACCATGCCGGAAAAGATGTCGATCAAGAAATTTGATCCGGTCGCGCGCAAGCACGTCGAGTACAAGGAAACCAAGATCAAGTAATTGATCCTGCGTTCCAGCGAAGAACCCCGCCATGGCGGGGTTTTTTGTTGCCCGCTCGTGCCCGCTCGCCGCCCCTTTCCGGCATGGCGCACCAGCGTCGGGCGCACGCCGCGCCATCGTCAGGGGCAAGGCGCCGCTGCGCCATCCGCGGTGTACACTTTCGAGCTTTCCCGCACCACCGGCGCCCTCGCCGCGCCATCACGCATCATGAACTTCGACGTCGCCATCGTCGGCAGTGGCCTGGCCGGCCTCACGGTCGCGTTGCAACTGGCCGACAGCCACCGGGTTGTCATCGTGAGCAAGCGCGCCATGACGCAGGGCGCGAGCGACTGGGCCCAGGGCGGCATCGCGGCGGTGCTGGACTCCGGCGACAGTCACGACGAACACACGCACGACACGCTGATCGCGGGCGCCGGGCTGTGCGATGAGGGCGCGACCCGCTTTATCGTCGAGCACGGACGCGAAGCGATCCAGTGGCTGATCGACCGCGGCGTGCCGTTCACGCGCGACGAACAGGCCGAGCTTGGCTATCACCTGACGCGCGAAGGCGGCCACAGCCATCGCCGCATCATCCATGCGGCCGACGCCACCGGCCATGCCGTGGTGACGACGCTGACCGAGCAGGTGCGCCGCCATCCCAACATCACGATCCTCGAAGACCATTTCGCGATCGACCTGATCACCTCGCGCAAGATGGGACTGGGCGGCAACCGCTGCCTAGGACTGTACGTGCTCGACGACAGCAACGGCCGGGTGCATACGCTGACCGCCAGCCATACCGTGCTGGCCACCGGCGGCGCCGGCAAGGTCTATCTCTATACGACCAATCCGGACACCGCCACCGGCGACGGCATCGCGATGGCCTGGCGCGCGGGCTGCCGGGTGGCGAACATGGAATTCATCCAGTTCCATCCGACCTGCCTGTACCACCCGTACGCCAAGTCCTTCCTGATCTCCGAGGCGGTGCGCGGCGAAGGCGGCCGGCTGGTGCTGCCCGACGGTACCCGCTTCATGCCCGAGCACGACGCGCGCGCCGAGCTGGCGCCGCGCGACGTGGTGGCCCGCGCGATCGACTTCGAGATGAAGAAGCGCGGACTGGACTGCGTGTATCTCGATATCACGCATCAGCCGGCGCCCTTCCTGCGCGAACACTTCCCCACGATCCATGCGCGCTGCCTGGAGCTGGGCATCGACATCACGCGCCAGCCGATCCCGGTGGTGCCGGCCGCGCACTATACCTGCGGCGGCGTGGTCACCGACACGGCGGGACGCACCGATCTGGACAATCTGTACGCGGTCGGCGAGACGGCCTACACCGGCCTTCACGGCGCCAACCGCCTGGCATCGAACTCGCTGCTCGAATGCATGGTGATCGGCCGTGCCGCGGCCAACGACATCGCGTCGCAGGCCAAGGCCGGCGAACCGGACTTGACGCTGCCGCCGTGGGACGAGAGCCGCGTGTCGGACGCCGACGAGGAGGTCGTGGTCTCGCACAACTGGGACGAGCTGCGCCGGATGATGTGGAACTACGTCGGCATCGTGCGCACCAGCAAGCGGCTGGAACGCGCGCAGCATCGCATCGCGCTGCTGCGCGAGGAAATCACCGAGTACTACGCGAACTTCCGCGTCACGCGGGATCTGCTGGAACTGCGCAATCTGGTGGAGGTCGCGGCGATGATCGTCGACAGCGCCTATGCCCGCCACGAAAGCCGCGGCCTGCATTTCAGCCGCGACTATCCGGGCACGCTGCCGAAGGCGTTGCCGACCGTGCTGCAGCCGCCCAACGGGCGCCGCCGCGGCAATTGAGCCAATCGAGCCGGCGGCCAGCTCCGGTCGATGGAGCCAGGCCGCTCAGCCGATGATGCGCAACGAATAGTCGGTCGCGCGCACGTCCTTGGTCAGCGCGCCGACCGAGATCCGGTCGACGCCGGTCTCGGCGAAACGGCGGATCGTATTCGCATTGACACCGCCCGACACCTCGAGCACCGCGCGGCCGCCATTGACCCGCACCGCCTCCCGCATCATCGGCTCGGTGAAGTTGTCCAGCAGGATCGAGACGGCACCGGCAGCCAGCGCCTCCTCCAGCTCGACCAGCGACTCGACCTCGACCTGAACCGGCACGCCGGCGTTCAGCGCGGCCGCGGCGCGCAACGCCGCGGTGACGCCGCCGGCCGCGGCGATATGGTTTTCCTTGATCAGGATGCCGTCATAGAGCGCCAGCCGCTGATTGTCGCCGCCGCCGACCTTGACCGCGTACTTCTGCGCAAGGCGCAGCCCCGGCAAGGTCTTGCGCGTGTCTAGCACGCGGGCGCGCGTACCGGCGACCAGATCGGCGTAGCGCCGGGTCGCCGTGGCCACGCCCGACAGCAGCTGCAGGAAATTCAGCGACGGACGCTCGGCGGTCAACAGCGAACGGGCCGGGCCGTCGATCTCGCAGACCACCGAATCGGCCGCCATGCGCGCGCCTTCCTGTTGCAGCCAGCGAACCTGCAAACGCGGATCGACGGCCCGCATGCAGGCATCGAACCACGGCTGCCCGCACAGCACCGCATCCTCGCGCACGATCACACGGGCGCGGGCCTGCTTGTCGGCCGGTACCAGCTGGCCGGTCCAGTCGCCGGAGCCGACGTCCTCGGCGATCGCCGCGCGGACGTTGTCGCGCAGCGCCTCGGCCAGCGCCGGTCCGTATTGGTCGAAGATCGGATTGACCGCGTCGTTCATCGAGGACTCGCTCATGCCGGACCGATCCCCTGGAACAGCGCCTGTTCCTTGGCCAGGTCGGCAGCCGGCCGTACGTTGGCCTTCTGCCGGGCGGCGAAATCGAGCATGCGATCGATACAGGTATAGGCGCGGCGGCCGGTCTCCGGATCGACATGGATCTCGTTGCGGCCGGTCTCCAGCACCTCGGCCAGATTGGTCAGCGCATTCATCGCCATCCACGGGCAATGTGCGCAGCTCTTGCAGGTCGCGCTGTTTCCGGCGGTCGGCGCCTCGATGAAATGCTTGCCCGGCGCTGCCATCCGCATCTTGTGCAGGATGCCGTTGTCGGTGGCGACGATGAATTCGTTGGCGTCGAGTTGCTGGGCGGCGGCGATCAGCTGCGAGGTCGAGCCGACCACGTCCGCCTGCGCGACCACGTTGGCCGGCGATTCCGGATGCACCAGGATCTTGGCCTTCGGATGTTCCTTGCGCAGCAGATCCAGCTCGATGCCCTTGAACTCGTCGTGCACCAGGCACGAGCCCTGCCACAGCAGCATGTCGGCACCGGTCTGGCGCTGGATATAGCTGCCCAGGTGCTTGTCCGGCGCCCACAGGATCTTCTCGCCGCGCGCGTGCAGATGCTCGACGATCTTCAGCCCGATGCTGGAGGTCACCATCCAGTCGGCACGCGCCTTGACCGCGGCGCTGGTGTTCGCATAGACCACCACGGTGCGGTCCGGATGCGCGTCGCAGAAGGCCGCGAACTCGTCGGCCGGGCAACCCAGGTCCAGCGAGCAGGTCGCGTCCAGGTCCGGCATCAGGATGGTCTTTTCAGGGCTCAGAATCTTGGCGGTCTCGCCCATGAAGCGCACGCCCGCGACCACCAGCGTCTGCGCGGAATGGTCGCGCCCGAAGCGGGCCATCTCCAGCGAATCGGACACGCAGCCGCCGGTTTCCTCGGCAAGGTCCTGCAGGTCGGCATCGACATAGTAGTGCGCGACCAGCACCGCATTGCGCGCCTTCAGCAGGGCGCGGATGCGATCCTTCAACGCGGCGCGCTCGTCCGGCGTCAGCGCGGGCGGCACCTTGGCCCAGGCGTGGGCGACACAGCTGGCGCCACCTTCGGCCTGCATCTGCGTCGGTTTCTCGAACTCGACGGTCTTGATCGTTTGGGGGGTCATCTCCTGTACTCCTCGGGGCACCCTGCGCTCGCCGCCGCTTCGCATCGCGTCTTCATTGCGGCCGGGACCGGCCTGAAGATGGGGCGGCGTCGCCAAAAGAAAAGCCCCGCCAGCGACAGCATGGCGGGGCTTCGGGCGCGCCTGGCATTGTAGCAGGCGCTGTCCGTCTTATCAGGCGTTACGCGTAGCGGCGCAGGCGCAGCGAAAACTCCTGCAGCGCCTGGATGCCGCTGGCTTCGGCGCGGTGGCACCAGGCCTGCAGCTGCTGCAGCAGCTGTTCGCGCGTCAGGTTCGAACGGCCCCAGATCGCGGCCAGTTCGCGGCGCATTTCGACGAAGGTCTGCAGCGCCTTGTTGTGCTCGACGATGCTGGCCAGTTGCTGGCGCTGCGGCTCGGCCAGCTTGGTCTCGTCGCGGTGGAACCACTTGCGCGCCAGCTTGAAGCGGCGATAGTCGGCAACGCGCTTGGCCTTCAGTTGGGCCAGTTCCTCGCGGTACGCGTTCTTGACGGCCTTGGCATAGCGGGCCATCACGTCATAGCGGTTGGCGATGATGGCTTCCAGCGTGTTGTGATCGACCGGACGGGCCTCGACCAGACGTGCCTTGGGCGGCGTCTTCTTGACCTTGGCCAGGCCGACGGCCTGCATCGCGCGGATGTAGCACCAGCCGATATCGAACTCGTACCACTTGATCGAGAACTTGGCCGACGTCGGGTAGGTATGGTGGTTGTTGTGCAGTTCCTCGCCGCCGATGATGATGCCCCACGGCGACACATTGGTCGACGCGTCCTCGCAATCGTAGTTGCGATAGCCCCACCAGTGGCCCAGGCCGTTGATGATGCCGGCGGCATGGATCGGGATCCACAGCATCTGCACGCCCCAGACCGACAGGCCCACCACGCCGAACAGCGCCAGGTCGATGATCAGCATCAGGCCGACGCCCTGCCAGGTGAAGCGCGAGTACAGGTTGCGCTCGATCCAGTCGTTGGGCGTGCCGTGGCCGAACTTGGCCAGCGTTTCCTTGTTCTTGGCTTCGGCCCGGTACAGCTCGGCGCCTTCGAGCAGCACCTTGCGGATGCCGCGCGTCTGCGGGCTGTGCGGATCGTCTTCGGTTTCGCACTTGGCGTGGTGCTTGCGGTGGATCGCGGTCCACTCCTTGGTGACCATGCCCGTGGTCAGCCACAGCCAGAAGCGGAAGAAGTGCGCGGCGATCGGGTGCAGATCGAGCGAGCGGTGGGCCATGCACCGGTGCAGGAAAATCGTGACGCCGGCGATGGTGATGTGGGTCATGACCAGGGTGAAGATCACGATCTTCCACCAGGACCAGTCGAGAAGGCCGTTGGCGGCCCACTGAAGAATTGTGTCGAACAAACTGTTCTCCGTGCTAGATAGAGGCTGGCCGCGACCGGTCAGGGTGTCGCAGCAACGCGCAGAAAAATGACTGCAAATCCAGTGATTGCGTCTTGTGGCGTCAGCCAAGGCGCCTTGCGCCTTCGCGGGACCCCGGCACGCGCCGCTGCAATCTGGCGGCTGGCCCTCGGGCACGGATCGGTAGTCCGGCCGGGGGAATCCCCGGGACGACCCGCGATTTTACCGGAACGCCAGCGTCCCGGCATCCGCTTTTACCCGTGCGTTTGCTTTTCGTTTGCGGTGTTGGACGCCGAAAACGATACTTCGTTCCTTCAATGGCAAAGGCGTCACATACACGCCCGATCGCGCGGTACTTATGCCGATTCCGCCGCATTGGCTGCCACCCGCGACACCGGCGTCGACGCCAGCGCCCCGTCTGCGGGCAGCACACGCAACTCGCGCTGCGGGTAGGGAATCGAAATGCCGCTGGCCCGGAACGCCTTCCAGATCGCGCGGTTCATTTCCGATTGCACCCCGAGCTTGCCGTTCTGCGGATCGGCGATAAAGCCGGCCACCTCGTATTCGACACCGCTGTCCGCGAACGCCACCAGGAAGGCCGACGGCGCCGGCTCGGCGAGCAGACGCGGCACGCCGCGCACCGCCTCGGCCAGCAGCGTCAGCACCATCTCGGGGTCGGCGTCGTAGTCCGCCTGCACCCGCGTCGCCACCCGCACATTGGTGTTCGAAAAGGAATGGTTCTGCACCGATTGGGCGACCAGCTGCTCGTTCGGCACCAGGGTCTCGCCGTCGCCGTTGCGCACCACGGTGTAGCGGGTGCGGATCTGCGCGACGATGCCGGTGTACTTGTCGACGGTGATCTGGTCGCCGAGCTTGACCGAGCGGTCCAGAAGAATGATGAAGCCGGACACGTAGTTGCTCGCGATCTTCTGCAGCCCCAGACCCAGGCCGACGCCCAGCGCGCCGCCGAACACCGACAGCACGGTCAGGTCGATGCCGACCAGCGACAGGCTGAACAGCAGCGACACCAGCAGCAGCAGCGCCTTGGACAGCCGAGTCAGCACCACGCGCAGGCTGGTGTCGATCGTCGCCGAGCGCATCAGCCGCTCCTCCAGCCACGACCCGAACCACAGCGCGGCCAGCACCGTCAGCAGGATCCACACGCAGGCCATCAGCAGATCGGCCACGCTGATGCGCTGCTGCCCCAGCGCGAACTGGATCGAGTCGAGCCACTGCACCGCCTCGGACAACATGCCCAGCACGTACAGCGCCATGCCGGCCCAGACCAGCGTGGTCAGCACCTTCTCCACCAGCGTCAGCATGCCGTGCAGCTGGCCGTTGCCGGACAGCACCCGGCGCAGCACGTAGAACGCGAAATAGAGGAAGGTGATGCCGAACAGCGGCACCAGCGCCAGCCGCAGCATGCTGATCGGAATCAGCGGCGCCAGCGCGAAGCGAGACGCCAGCACCAGCAGCCAGCCGAACAGCGGGAACATCGCCCGCTCCAGGCTCGCGGCGGCAAAGCGCAGCGCGAAGCTCGAACCCGCGTAGCGGGCCTCGAGCCGCGCCGCGACATGGCGCGCCAGCGGCCAGGCCAGCAGCACACAGCCCGCGAGCACGGCCAGTTGCCAAAGGAAGCCCGGGTCGCCGGCGTCTTGCATCAGGTCGCCGAGCATCTTGCCGAACACGGCGTGGGATTGCGACAGATCGGTCAGGGAATTGGAGGCCATCGATCGACGAGTTGAACCAGTGGAGACAGTGGAGACAGTGGAGACGGTGGAGACAGTAGAAGCAGCGAAGAACAAAAAAATACCGGGCCATTGGTGCCCGGTATCCGTGAAACGACAGGGGCCGAAGCCCCCATGCTCATGGACGAGTCCGCTCCAGCACCGCCGCGAAGAAGCCATCGGTCTGGTGCAGATGGGGATAGAGCGCCAGCGTCTGCGCGTCCTCCGGCAGGTCGGCGATCGCGATCTTCTGCTCGGCCAGCACCTGCGCGACCGGCACCAGCTGGAAGTCCGCATGGCGGCCGAGGAAATCGCGCACGATCGCCTCGTTCTCGGCCTCCAGCACACTGCAGGTGGCATAGACCACGCGACCGCCCGGCTTGACCAGCCGCGCCGCCGATTCGAGGATCGCGGTCTGCTTGGCGGTCAGTTCCAGCACCGTCTGCGGGGTCTGGCGCCATTTGAGGTCCGGATTGCGCCGCAGCGTACCGAGGCCGCTGCACGGCGCGTCGACCAGCACGCGATCGATCTTGCCGGCCAGGCGCTTGACCTTGGCGTCCTGCTCGGAGTCAATCAGCACCGGATGGACGTTCGACAGGCCGCTGCGCGCCAGCCGCGGCTTCAGGTTCGCCAGGCGCTTGTCGGACACGTCGAAGGCATAGAGCCGTCCGGTCGAGCGCATCAGCGCGCCAAGCGCCAGCGTCTTGCCGCCGGCGCCGGCGCAGAAATCGACCACCATCTCGCCGCGCCGCGGCGCCACCAGATGGCACAGCAGCTGGCTGCCCTCGTCCTGCACCTCGACCAGTCCGTTGACGAAGATCGGCAGCTGATTCAGCGCCGGCTTGCCGGCCAGCCGGATGCCGGTGGGCGCGATCGGCGTCGGCTCGGCCGCCAGTTCGGCCTCTTCCAGCTCCGCCAGCACGGCTTCCCGGGAGGTCTTGATCAGATTGGCGCGCAGATCCAGGGGCGCGGGCCGCAGCCAGGCATCGCCGAGCGCCGCGGTGAAGGCTTCGCCGTGCCGGGCGACCAACTGCTCGTACAGCCATTCGGGCAGGTTGGCGCGCACGCGCGGTGCCAGGCTGGCGCGCTCGATCGTCATCAGCCGGTCCAGCCATTGCGCCTCGTCGGGATACAGGAACGGCGTCAGCGCGTCGCGGCCCAGCGTCGCCGCCAGGCCCAGCAGCGCCAGCCGGCGCGGGGCGGCGCCCGAGCCCGACTCGGCGAACTGGGCAAATTCCACGCGCCGGCGCAGCACGGCAAACACCGCCTCGGCGATGATGCCGCGCTCGCGATGACCCAGCTTCGGGTTCTCGCGGAAGTAGTAGCTGACGACCGCGTCGGCGGGCCGGGCGAACAGCATCACCTTGCCGAGCAGCCGGTCGATATGCTGGATATGCGTGGCATGCAGGGCGCCGTGCGGACGGACCTGGCCGTCGTTGGCGGGCTCGCGCGGCGCGCCTGCCTTGCGCAGCGGGGTGGGCTTGCGCTTGGTGCGCGTGGACGGACGCGCGCCGCCGCGCGGTGCCTGGGCGGGACGGGTCATTGATGGGCTCCGGTGGTATCGACGGGGGTGGCGGAGTCCGAGGGGGAGTCCGTGGGGGCATCCGAGGCTGCCAGCGCGATCAGCAATTGCGGCTCGGGCGGATCGACATGGACCACGCCGTCCTTGACGCGCAGCCGTCCTTCGACGAACCAGCGCACCGCGCGCGGATAGATCTGGTGCTCGCAGGGCAGCAGCCGTGCCGCCAGCGTTTCGGGGGTGTCCTCGGGCCCGATCTCGATGGCCGCCTGCAGAACGATGGGACCGTGGTCCAGCGCCGCGGTGACGAAATGCACGCTGGCGCCGTGCACCTTGACGCCGGCCTCCAGCGCCTGCTGGTGGGTATGCAGGCCGGGGAAGCTGGGCAACAGCGACGGATGGATGTTCATCATCCGGCCGGCATAGTGCTCGACGAACTCGGGCGTCAGGATCCGCATGAAGCCGGCCAGCACCACCAGGTCGGGCACGTGGGCGTCGATCGCGTTGGCCAGCGCCTTGTCGAAGCTGGCCCGGTCGGGATAGTGGCGATGATCGACCACGCCGACCGGAATGCCTTGCGCCGCGGCGAACTTGAGGCCGGGCGCGTCGGGACGGCTGGACAGCACGGCGGCGATCCGTGCCGGCCAGGCCTGCTCGCTGCAGGCCCGGACGATCGCTTCCATGTTGGAACCGCGTCCCGAGATAAGGATGACGATATTTTTCATCGCGCAATTCTACCAAGGCGGCGCCCCGCCACAGCGCGCTGGAGACCCCGGCGGCGCAAAGTCGCCGGCCGTTGCTTCCCCCGATTGCGGATTGTGACGCCCCGCTCGCTCTGCTAGAGTCGCCCTATCGCCAATCCGCCCGCTCGACGGGACGGGACCATACAACAAGGGCGAAGCTGTTTTAGACGGGAAATCGCATGTCGAATGTTGCACCGACCTTGCTGGTGGTCGACGACCACCCCATGGCGCTGTCCGGCACTACCCTGTTTCTGGCGCAGGTAATGCCCGATGTTGCAGTCCATGCCGCCGGGAGCGCCTCCGAGGCGCTGAACACCCTCCAACGCGGGCTGCGGCCCGATATCGTGCTGCTCGACATCTGGCTGAACGACGGCACCGGCTTCGACGCCATGCAGACGCTCAAGTCGATCGTGCCGGCCGCGCGCTTCATCTTCATGTCGGCCGAGGCCACGCCCGAGATCGTCGAGCGCGCCCGCGCGCTGTCAGCCTTCGGCTTCGTCGGCAAGCATCTCGATGCGCCCGCCTTCGCCGCGGTGGTGCGCCGCGTGCTGGCCGGCGACACCGCCTTTCCGTCCGACGAGGCCTTGAACGGCCAGCCGCGCGCGTTCGGCCCGACGCACAGCATTCCGGTCACGCCAGCCGAGCTCGGCCTGACGCCGCGCCAGGGCTCGGTGCTGGCGCTGGTGCTCGAGGGCCTGCCGAACAAGGTGATCGCGCGCGAGCTCGGGCTGACGGAGAACACCGTCAAGGAGCATGTGTCGGCAATCCTGCAGCGGCTGGGCGTGCGCACGCGGATGCAGGTAATGTCCCGGATGGAGCGGTTCCGGCTGCGGCAGTAGGGCCGCAGTAGGGGCCGCCGTAGGGGCCGCGTCCGGGCGCTTGTGGCGCGCGGCCGCTGGCCGCGCAGGTTCAGACCGTCCGCAGCCAGCGCCGCAGCAGCATCCGGAGCGCGCCCGGGTCGACCGGCTTGGGCAGCACGAAATAGCCCGCCTCCTCGGCCTCGGCCAGCGCGGCCGACTTCAGGTCGCCGGTCAGCAGCGCGCTGCGCGCCTGCGGCTGGGTCTGCTGCCACCGTTCTAGCAATGCCAGGCCGTTCTCCTTTCCGGGCAGGCGAAGGTCGCAGAAGATGATGTCGGGCCGCAGGCCGTCGGCAAACATCCGCTCGGCCTCGGCGCCATCGGCGGCGCACGACACCCGCACGCCCCAGGCCTCCATCAGCGCGATCCAGGCGTTGCGCACGTGGCTGTCGTCGTCGACCACCAGCACCTCGCCGTGCAGCCGATCCGGCATCGCGTGCTGCGCCACCGCGTCGCTGCGCATCGCGCGGATCGTCGCCACCGACTCGGCCGGGGCCGGATTCAGCGTGAACCAGAACATCGAGCCCTTGCCCGGCACCGAGCGCACGCCGTAGGTCCCGCGCATCAGCCGCACACATTCCTTGAAGATCGCCAGGCCGAGGCCGAGGCCGTGGGAGCGGTCGCGCTGCGGGTTGTGGACCTGGAAGTACGGGCCGAAGATCTCCGGCAGGTGCTCGGCCGGGATGCCGGCCCCGGTGTCCCAGACCTCGATGCGAACCTGCGCGCCGCGCATGCGCGCGGCGACCAGCACCCTGCCCTGGCGCGTGTAGCGCAGCGCGTTTTGCACCAGATTGAACAGCGCGCGGCGCAGCAGCACCGGCTCGGCCATCGCGTGCAGCTCGCCGGCCACGCGCGGCGACAGGCGCAGTCCGGCCGCCCGCGCGTCGCCGGCGAACTGATTGCAGACCTCGCGCACCAGCTGGCCGGCGTCGCAGGGCTCCAGTGTCGGCAGCACCTTGCGGCCCTCGAGCTTGGACAGGTCCAGCAGCGAGCGGAACAGCAGATCGATCGTCTGCGTGCCGGCCGCGACCTGCTCGACCAGCGGCCGCAGCGCCGGCGAATCGTTGCGCGCGCGCAGCGCCTCGACCAGCATCACCAGCGCATGCACCGGCTGGCGCAGATCGTGGCTGGCGGCGGCCAGGAAGCGGGATTTCTCCTCGCTGGCATGTAGCGCGCGCTCCTTCTCCTGCTGGAACTGCCGGGCCAGCCGCCGGCTTTCTCCCTCCAGCCGGATCGCCCGCACCAGCGAGCCGTGCAGGTTCAGCGCGTGGCGCGCCAGCATCAGCGCGTAGATCAGCAGCAGCAGCCGGATATAGCCGCCGTGGCCGGGGAACGCGTAGCCGGCCAGCAACAGATTGGGCACCAAGATCGGAATGCCCACATAGAGCAGGTTGACCGGCGCCGGCGCCTGCGAGCTCGCGCCGCCGGCCAGCGCGCCGAGCGTCAGCACCAGCAGCACGCCGGAAAACACGGCGGACGACGACACCAGGTGCAGCAGCGCGGCGCTGCCCCAGCTCAGGCCGGCCAGCACCGCCACGGCGCGCATCGGGTCGCGCCACTTGCGGGTATGGGCCGAGCGGCTCAGGTGCGGGATATCGCGCAGGTATCCGAGGTAGAACCAGGCGCAGCCGGCCGCCTGCAGCAGCATCGCCGCGCACCAGGCCAGCAGCGCGCCGCGGCTGGCCTCGTGCCAGAACGCGGCGGTGGTCAGCCCGGGCAGCAGCAGCGCCGCCACGATGCCGCTGGGGACCACCCGATGCACCGCGGCCAGCAGCTTGGCCTCGGTATCGGCGTCCAGCGGCGGCGCGGGCGGCGGAAGGATGCGCTTGAGCAGCGCGATCAGGTTGGCTGGCGGCACCGGAGGTCGGCGTGCGTGACGGCGAGAATGTGGACGCGGCATATCATGCCGACTTTCGCCGCGGCGCGCCACCGGGCGGCGCGGGCCGTCGGGCGGGGCCACGCCG
>NZ_AMPR02000422.1:0-88830 GCF_000307735.3 Cupriavidus sp. HPC(L)
GCAGCCGTCCGCGCGGATGGGAGCATTTGATCTCGACGCGGCGCTGGACTTCTATCGCCCGTACCGTGCCGGCATGCTGACCGACGCCCAGCGTGCCATGCTGACGCGGGCGGACACCGAGGCGTTGGCTGGCCAATCGCTGGCGCGGCTGTACCAGTTCGCGGCCGGGCCCCGGCTGGCGGACTGGCAGGCCGATCCGCTGAATCTGTGGCCGGATTGGTGGCTCGCGCGGGGCGGGGCGACCGCGGTCCGTCAGCGCGACGGCCTCGCCACGGTCAGTGGCGACGGCGCCGAATGGGTGGTGCTCGGCTACCACGCGGCGCGCGCGGCCTTTGCCGCCGATGGCGCGTCCGACTACCGTGCCTTGCTGGCCGCGGGCGAGCGCGCCGCCCAGCAGGGCGACGGCGACGTGAAGGTGGTGGCGGCGGGCATTCCGCTGCATGCGGAGGCGGCCGCTGTTCAGGCCAACCGGGAAATGAATGTGATCGGGCTGGGCTCGCTGGCGGCGGTGCTGCTGCTGGTCTGGCTTGCCTTCCGCTCGCTGCGGCCGATCGGGCTGGTCGCGCTGTCGCTGGTGATCGGCACCGCCGCGGCGCTATCCGTGACCGCGCTGGTCTTCGGCCGCGTCCACCTGATCACGCTGGTGTTCGGCGCGAGCCTGGTCGGTGTCGCCGAGGACTACGGCATTCACTACTTCGTGATGCGCCAGGCCCGGCCGGCATGGACGCCCGCGCGCACCGTGCGGATGCTGTTCGGCGGCATGGCGCTGGCGCTGGCCACCAGCGTGGCGGCCTATCTGGCGCTGGGCGTCGCGCCGTTCCCCGGTCTGCGCCAGATGGCGCTGTTTTCGGCGACCGGCCTGGTGTGCGCGTTCCTGACAGTGGTGCTGTGGTTCCCGTGGCTGGACCGGGCGCCGGTCCGGCCCACGCCGCTGTCCCGCTGGTTGGCCGGCAGCCTGGCGCGCTGGCCGCGTGTGCGAGCGGACCGCCGCACCGCGCTTGCGCTGGGGCTGCTTGGTGTCTTCATCGCGCTCGGCGTGTCCCGTGTGCGAGTCAGCGATGACGTGCGTCAGCTGCAGAGTTCGCCGCCGGAACTGGTCGAGGCGCAGCGGGTCGCCGCACGGTTGCTCGGCACGCCAAGTCCCGCCCAGTTCATCGTGGTGCGCGGCGCCACGCCGGAACAGGTGCTGCAACGCGAGGAAGCCGTCAAGCGCGCGCTTGCGCCGGTCGTGTCCGCAGGGCAGCTGGGCGGCGTGCTGGCCTTGTCCGACTGGGTGCCCTCGGCCGCGCGGCAGCAGGCCGATGCGGCGTTGGCCGGCAGGGTCGAACACGACGTGCGCGCGCGCGTGCGCCGCGCACTGGGCGAGTCGGCGTCTGCCGGTCCGGCCGTTGCAGCGTCCGGCGCCGTGCTGACGCTGCCGGCATGGCTCGCCGATCCGGTGTCGCTGCCACTGCGGCAGCTATGGCTGGGACAGATCGGCCTGGACCATGCCAGCGTCATGATGCTGCAGGGACTGGACGGTCGCGATGCGATCGGGGCGGTGGCCGCGGCGGTGGCACCTGTCGCAGGCGCGCTATGGGTCGACCGCGTGGCCGACTATTCCGCATTGCTGGCCCGCTATCGCGCGATGATGACCTGGCTGCTCGTGGCAGGTGCGGCGGTGGTCGCGGTGCTGCTGGCCTGGCGCCATGGGCGCGCCGCATGGCGAGCGCTGGTGCCGACCTTGCTGGCCGCGGCACTGAGCGTCGCGATGCTGGGCTGGCTCGACGTGCCACTGCAGTTGTTCTCGGTGCTGGCGCTGGCATTGCTGCTGGGCGTCGGTGTCGACTACGGAATTTTTCTGCTGGAGCATCCCGGCGACGGCGTGTCATGGACCGCGATCGTGCTAGGTGCGGCCAGCACGCTGCTGGCGTTCGGCCTGCTCGCCCTGTCGGCGACGCCGGCGCTGCATGCGTTTGGCATGACCATGCTCGGCGGCGTGGGGGCCGTGTGGATACTGTCGCCGTGCTTCCGGCCCGCGCCAACCGATCAAAACGTGGCGCGCTGAAGGCGCGCCAGACTTCGAGGATACGCAGATGCAACAGATGGAACTTCAATACGTCGATGTGCTGATCATCGGTGCGGGACCGGCCGGCGCGGTGGCCGCCGGGCTGCTGCGCCAGCGCGGCATCGCCGTGCTGGTGCTGGAGAAGGAGACGTTTCCGCGCTTCTCCATCGGCGAGAGCCTGTTGCCGCAGAGCATGGAATACATCGAGCAGGCCGGCATGCTTCGCGCCGTCGTCGAGGCGGGCTTTCAGTACAAGAACGGCGCCGCCTTCGTGCGCGGCGACCGCTACACCGAGTTCGACTTCCGTGACAAGTTCACGCCGGGCTGGGGTACGACCTACCAGGTCCAGCGCGCACACTTCGACGATGTGCTGATCCGCGATGCGCAGCGCCAGGGTGCCGAGGTCCGCTTCCGCCACCAGGTCACGGCGGTCGAGCTCGACGGCGCTCGTCCGCGCGTGACCGTGCAGGGGGAGAATGGCGGGCCGTATCAGGTCGAATGCCGCCAGTTGCTGGATGCCTCGGGCTTCGGCCGCGTGCTGCCGCGCCTGCTCGATCTGGAATCGCCATCGAACTTCCCGGTACGCAGCGCGATCTTCACGCATATCGAGGACCGCGTCGCGCCCGGCGCATTCGATCGCAACAAGATCCGCATCAGCGTGCATCCGGAACATGTCGACGTCTGGTACTGGACGATCCCGTTCTCCAACGGCCGCTGCTCGCTCGGCGTGGTCGCCGAGAAGGCCTTTCTCGACCGCTATGCCGGCACCGACATGGAACGGCTGCAAACGCTGGTCGGCGAAGAGCCGGCATTGGCGGCGCTGCTTGCCGACGCGCGCTGGGACACCCCGGCGCGCCAGCTGACCGGCTATTCGGCCAATGTGCGGTCGCTGTGGGGCAAGGGCTACGCGCTGCTGGGCAATGCCGGCGAATTCCTCGACCCGGTGTTCTCGTCCGGCGTGACGATCGCCTTCAAGTCCGCGAGCCTGGCGGTGGACTGCATCGCCCGCGAGTTCGCCGGCGAGGCGGTCGACTGGGAACAGGACTATGCGCGCACGCTGAAGGCGGGGGTCGACTGTTTTCGCACGTTCGTCGAAGCCTGGTATGCCGGCTCCTTCCAGACGCTGATCTTCCACCCCGATGCCACGCCGGAAATCCGCCGCATGATCTCGTCGATCCTGGCCGGATACGCATGGGACCGCAGCAACCCCTTCGTGGTGGAGTCGAAGCGCCGGCTGACCGTGCTGGAGGAATTTTGCCGCGCCTGATCCAGACCGTGGTGGCCGCAGGACTCGTCGCCTGGCTGGCGGCGTGCGCCGGCCTGCCGCCATCGCCATCGCCATCCGCCGCAGCTGCCGCGCCCGTGCTGCGTCTGCAGCCGGCGGCGCTGCAGCGAACCATCGCCGTACAGCAGCACATCGAGGCGCGCTACCGGACGGCCGGTGGCCGGGTTGAAACGCGCGAGCTGATTGCGCTGCTGCAGGCCGACGCCAAGCATACGCGGCTGGCTGCGCTCGCAGGCGGGCAGGTCCTGGCTCGGCTGGACTGGGACGGCACACGGCTCGATGTCTCGCGCGCGTCCTGGGCGCCCGCGCAGCTCGATCCCGAGCGGATCCTCAGCGACCTGCAACTGTCGCTGTGGCCGCTGCGCGCTGTCGCGGACGCCTTGCCAACGGGCTGGACCGTGCGCGAGGGAGAAGGGCGGCGAGTGCTACACCATGGCGACGAGGTCGTCGCCGAGGTGCAGCACGCCGACGCCGGCACGCTGCGCTTCATCCAACATCGCGACGGCTATGCGCTGACGATCCGCACGCTGGCCGGTGGGGAGACGTCGCAATGATGTCCGGGCATACAACGCCACCGGTTTATCTGAACGCGATGGGCGTGCTGTGCGCACTCGGCAACGGCGGCGGCGATGTCCGCGCCGCGCTGTGGCGTGACGACGGACCACACGGAGGCGAGGTGACCGATCGCTTCACGCCCGGCAGGCCAATGCATGTCGGCAGCCTGCCATCGCCGCCGGCGCTTCCTGCAGATATGCCCCCGTCGCAGCGGACCCATGGCAACGCGATGCTGCTGCAGGCATTGGCGCAGATCCGGCCGCAGGCCGAGGCCGTGTCGAGCCGCTTCGGCCCGCGGCGCGTCGCCGTGGTCCTTGGCACCAGCACCTCCGGCATCCGCGAGGGCGGGGACGCCGTGCGCGCGCGCCTGGCACAGGGCCGCTGGCCGGACGCATTCGACTACGCCCAGCAGGAGCTCGGTTCGACGGCGGCCTTTGTCGCCGCGCAACTTGGCGCGCGCGGCCCCGCCTATACGCTGTCGACCGCCTGCTCGTCCGGTGCGAAGGCGCTGGCGGCCGCGGCACGGCTGCTGAACGCCGGCATCGCCGATGCCGTGATCGCAGGCGCTGCCGATTCGTTGTGCCCGTTCACCATCGGCGGATTCAGTGCGCTGGAAGCGGTGTCCGCCGCGCGCACCAACCCATTCTCCGCTCACCGCGCCGGCATCAATCTGGGTGAGGGCGCCGCGCTGTTCGTGTTGTCGCTCGAACCCGGACCGGTCCGGCTGTCGGGCTGGGGCGAGAGCTCGGATGCCTACCATATCTCCGCGCCCGAGCCGGAAGGCAAGGGTGCCCAGCAGGCGATGCGGCAGGCCCTGGCGCGCGCCGGCCTTGCGCCAGCGCAGATCGACTATCTGAACCTGCATGGGACCGGTACCGGACACAACGACGCGATGGAGTCGCGTGCCGTCCATGCCGTGCTCGGGGCCGACGTGCTGTCCAGTTCCACCAAGCCGATGACCGGCCATGCGCTCGGTGCGGCCGGCGCGATCGAAGCCGCGCTGTTGTGGCTGACCCTGGTCGACAACGCGCACGGCCGGCTGCCGCCGCATTGGTGGGACGGCGTGCCCGATCCCGCGCTGCCGGCATTGCAGCTGGTGGGACCGCGCGATCGGCTCGGCCGGGCGGCCCGCCATGCGATGAGCAGCTCGTTCGCCTTCGGCGGCAGCAATTGCGCGTTGATTCTCAGTGCGGCGTGACGACGATGACCACGAACACGACCCCGAACACCATTGCCGTGCCGATGCCGGCGGCCGAGAGCGTTGCCGGCGATATCGCCGCCATGGTGCCCCATGGCGGCGCGATGCTGCTGCTCGATGCGCTGCTGCATGCGGACGAGGATCATGCGATTGCACGCGCCACCGTGCGGCCCACGCAGCTGTTTGTCGACGCAAACGGCATGCCGGCCTGGGTCGGCGTGGAGTACATGGCGCAGACCATCGCCGCGTGGTCCGGCGCGCGCGCCCGGCGCGGCGGCAGCGCACCGGCGATCGGCTTTCTGCTCGGTTCGCGCCGCTATACCTGCGACGTGCCGGCATTTCCCCGCGGCAGCGAGCTGACCATTACGGCCCGGGTCGAGCTGATCGGCGAGAACGGGCTGGGCATGTTCTCGTGCGCCATCGATATGGACGGGCGCGAGGTAGCCCGCGCCAACGTTTCCGTTTTCCAGCCTGCGGATGCGCAGGCTTTCTTGCAAGGACACAAGCCATGAGCGACCACACCGTCCTCGTGACCGGCTCCTCGCGCGGCATCGGCCGCGCCATTGCGTTGCGGCTCGCGCGCGAGGGCCATGACATCGTAGTGCACTGCCGATCCCGGCGCGACGAGGCCGAGTCGGTCGCCGACACGGTGCGCAGCCTCGGACGCGCCGCGCGCGTGCTGGCCTTCGATGTGGCCGATCGGGAGCAGTCGGCGCGGACGCTGCAGCAGGACATCGACGCGCACGGCGCCTACTACGGCGTGGTGTGCAATGCCGGCATCGCGCGCGATGCCGCCTTTCCGGCGATGACCGGTGCGGAGTGGGACGAGGTCATCCATACCAACCTCGATGCCTTTTATAACGTGCTCAATCCCGTGGTGATGCCGATGGTCCAGCGGCGCGCGCCAGGACGCATCGTCACGCTGTCGTCGGTATCGGGCCTGGTCGGCAACCGCGGACAGGCCAATTACAGCGCGGCGAAGGCCGGCATCATCGGCGCCACCAAGGCCCTGGCGATCGAACTGGCCAAGCGCCAGATCACCGTCAACTGCGTGGCCCCGGGGTTGATCGACACCGAGATGATCGACGCGGCCGTTCGCGACGAGGCGCTACGCCTGATTCCCGCGCGCCGCATGGGGACGCCGGACGAGGTGGCCGCCACCGTCGCCTTCCTGCTGTCGGCCGACGCGAGCTACATCACGCGCCAGGTGATCTCCGTCAACGGAGGGATGTTCGGATGAAGCGCGTCGTCGTCACCGGTGCCGGCGCCATCAGCGCGCTCGGCAACGACTGGGCCACGGTGGCTCCACGGCTGCGCGCCGGCCAGAGCGCCGTCGTCAGGATGGAGGACTGGAGCAAGTACAAGGGCCTGAACACGCAGCTCGCCGCTCCCGTTCCGGAGTTCGAGACGCCGGCGCACTACACCCGCAAGCGCACTCGCGGCATGGGGCGGGTCGCGCTGATGGCGGTGCTGGCCAGCGAGGCGGCGCTGCGCGACGCCGGGCTGTATGGCGACCCGCTGGTCACCAGCGGCGAGCTCGGCATCGCCTACGGCTCGTCCACCGGCACGCCGGAAGCCGTGGCCGACTTCGGCCGGATGCTGCTGGACTGCTCGACCGAAGGCGTCAGCGCGACCACCTACATTCGCATGATGCCGCATACCACCGCGGTCAATATCGGCGTGTTCTTCGGCATCACCGGCCGCATCCTGACGACCTCCAGCGCCTGCACCTCGGGCAGCCAGGGCATCGGCTACGCCTACGAGACCATCCGTGCGGGGCGCCAGGTGGCGATGCTGGCCGGCGGTGCCGAGGAGCTCGACCCGACCGAGGCGGCCGTGTTCGACACGCTGTTCGCCACGAGCACGCGCAACGACGCCCCGCAGACCACGCCGCGCCCGTTCGACGCCGCGCGCGACGGCCTGGTGCTGGGCGAGGGCGCCGGGACGCTGCTGCTGGAAGAACTCGAACACGCGCGCGCCCGTGGCGCGCGCATCCTGGCCGAGGTGGTGGGCTTCGGCACCAACAGCGATGGCGCGCACGTGACACAGCCCAATGCGGACACGATGGCGCAGGCGATGCGGCTGGCGCTGCGCGACGGCGGCATCGATCCTTCGTCGATCGGCTATGTGAATGCGCACGGCACCGCGACCGACCACGGCGACGTGGCCGAGTCGCACGCGACTCATGCCGTGCTGGGTGCCGGCGTGCCGATCAGCTCCTTGAAGAGCTACCTGGGCCATACGCTGGGCGCATGCGGCGCGCTGGAGGCGTGGCTGACCATCGAGATGATGCGCGCGGGGTGGTTCGCGCCGACGCTGAACCTGACCACGCCCGACCCACGCTGCGCACCGCTGGACTACATCGCCGGAGAAGGACGCGTGCTCGAAGCCGACCACGTGATGAGCAACAACTTCGCCTTTGGCGGCATCAACACCTCGCTGGTGTTCCGGCGCTGGGCCGACTGAACGGCCCGTCTCGCGCCGGATTTGTTGAACCTCGACAACGACAAGGAAAATCATGAAGTTCGGTCAATACGCAAGCCGTGCAAT
This sequence comes from Cupriavidus sp. HPC(L), assembly GCF_000307735.3. Taxonomy (NCBI): domain Bacteria; kingdom Pseudomonadati; phylum Pseudomonadota; class Betaproteobacteria; order Burkholderiales; family Burkholderiaceae; genus Cupriavidus; species Cupriavidus sp. HPC(L). Next base: position 7,636 of record NZ_AMPR02000422.1, read on the forward strand.
CTTCGCCGCCATTGCTGCCGGTGCCATCGTCAGCGCTCCCGCCAGCGCCCGCGACACCAAGTACTTGCTGCCCATCCAGGATGTATTGAACATGCCGGAAGCCAAGGAGAAGCTCGACGGCTCCGTGCGCTTCTTCTTCGCCGGCCAGCGCACGCCCAAGGTGCTGGAGACCAAGGGCAGCGACGTGTCGAACCGCAAGACCAACGGCGTCGGCAAGAGCGATGAGGAGGCCTGCCGCTGGGCCGCACTGTCCGCGTTGCTGTCGTTCCAGGACAAGGCGAAGACAATGGACGCCAACGCCGTCGTCAACCTGGTCAGCTATTACAAGAAGAACGAGATGGCCAGTGCCGACCAGTACGAATGCCACGCCGGTGCGGTGGTGGTTGGCGTCGCGCTGAAGGGCGACTACGCCCGCGTGGGCAACTGACCGTCCGGCGGCCGCGCGTGACGATCTCCATCCGGCTGCGATCGGTCAGCGCCTTGATGGCTGGCGTGGGCGCGAATGCCCACGCGTGGCTGTCACCGGCCGAGCGCGCTCGTCTGGCCGACATCCGTGCGCCGCGGCGCGCGGCTCAGTTCGTCGCCGGCCGATGGCTGGCCCGCGCGTTGCTGGCGGAACGGTTCGGCGGCGTGTCCGGCGATTGGAGGATTGAGGCATCGCCGAATGGCGCGCCGCTCGTCGCGAGGCATGCCGACAAGCATGTTTCGATCGCGCATGTCGGCGACAGTGTCGCGTGTGCGGTGAGCAATCGCCCGATCGGCCTCGATCTGGAGATGCTCCGGCCGGGACGATCGCGCGCGGCGCTGCTGGAGGCGATCACCGATGCCGCGGAACGGAGCATGCTGCTTGCCGGACGGAGGCACGATGCCGAAACGCTGGCCCTGGAGGCGTGGACCTTGAAGGAAGCCGCGCTCAAGTGCCGTGGCGGCGAGCTGTTCTCGACGATGCTCGGCCATCGATCCTGCATCCGGCCGGCCGGGTCCGCGCACCCCGGCATCCCCGCCAACGGATGCAGCTGGTGGCATGGCGACACCGTCGTTGCCGTGGTCAGCGACCCGTTGCTGCCGGAGCTGGACCACGACGGCGCCACGCCCGACGCCATGCGCCAGTGGCAGGTGGCGATGGCTGGCTCGGGCGCCGATTTCCCGCAACGATCGGCGGCGTCCTCGCCGCGCTGATCGTTCCGATGGTTCGGTCCGATTTCCCAAACGATCTTCCAAACGATTTTTCAAACGACTACCCAGACCATGCGTATCTCTTCGCAGTCCTCTTCCGACGCCGGCCCAGGTTCGGGCGGCAGCGTCCGTCACGCGACCGTGATCTTCGACGGCACGCCCCTGACGGTGGAGGACGTGGCCGCGCTGGCCCGTCGCGAAGCGGTGGCGGCCCTGTCGGCATCCCCGGCGTTCCGCGGCCGCATCGAACGCGGCATGGCGTTTCTCGACCGGCTGTTGGCGGAGGAGGGCCGCATTTACGGGGTCACGACCGGCTACGGCGACTCCTGCGGTGTCGAGGTGCCGGTGGCGATGGCGGATCGGCTGCCGCCGCGCCTGTACACCTTCCATGGCTGCGGCCTGGGTCGCATGCTCGATGCCGACGAAACTCGCGCGGTGCTGGCGGCGCGTCTGGCGTCGCTATGCCAGGGGTATTCCGCCGTCAGCCCGGCCTTGCTGGAACAGCTGACTGCCCTGCTGGCGAACGATGTGCTGCCGTGCATCCCGGCCGAAGGTTCGGTCGGTGCCAGCGGCGACCTGACGCCGCTGTCCTATGTCGCCGCGGTGCTGTGCGGCGAGCGCGACGTCATGGTGGAAGGCCGGCGGATGGCCGCGGCCGATGCGTTGGCTCAGCTGGGGCGCGCGCCGCTGCGTCTGCGCCCGAAGGAGGCGCTGGCCATCATGAACGGCACCGCGGTGATGACAGGCCTGGCCTGCCTGGCCTGGCAGCGCGCGCGCCAGCTGGCGCGGTTGGGCTGCGCGATCACCGCCGGCGCGGTCGCGGCGACCGATGGCAATCCCTATCACTTCGACCCGACGCTTTTTGCGGCGAAACCGCATCCGGGCCAGCTGCGTGCGGCTGCGGCGATCCGCGGCTGGCTTGGCGACGTGCACGCGCCGCGCCACGCGCACCGGCTGCAGGACCGCTATTCGCTGCGCTGCGCGCCGCATGTGATCGGCGTTCTGGAAGACGCGCTGGATTGGTCGCGGCAGTGGATCGAAACCGAGCTGAACAGCGCCAACGACAATCCGCTGGTCGATCCGGACGAAGAGCGCGTGCTGCACGGCGGTCATTTCTACGGCGGCCATATCGCCTTCGCGATGGACGGCCTGAAGGCGGCGGTGGCCAGCGTGGCTGACCTGCTCGACAGACAGTTCGCGCTGATGGCAGACCCACGCCACAATCACGGCCTGCCCGCCAACCTGTCCGGTGCGACCGGCGACGACGCCTGCCTGAACCATGGCCTGAAGGCCCTTCAGATCGGCGTGTCGGCGTGGACTGCCGAGGCGCTGAAGGCCACCATGCCGGCCGCGTCGTTTTCGCGCTCGACCGAATGCCACAACCAGGACAAGGTCAGCATGGGCACCATTGCCGCGCGGGACTGCCTGCGGGTGATCGAGCTGAGCGAGCAGGTCGCCGCCGCGATGCTGGTCGCGGTGCGGCAGGGGGTGGCGCTGCGGCGCCGCGCCGGCGGCACCCCGCCCGCCGCGCTGGCGCCGTTCGAACAGCGGCTGAACGCCGCGATTCCCTTCCTCGAACAGGACCGCGCGCTGGACCGCGAGCTGGTCGCGTTGGTCGGCCAGATCCGGGAGGGCCGCTGGTGAACGGTGCGGCGGTATTCTTCCTGCAGGCCGCCATCGTCGTCGGCCTGCCTTATGCGCTGTGGCGGCTGTTCGGCAAGGGTCGCGTGCTGCCGCTGGTGGTGGTGCAGATCCTGGTGGGCATCGGTCTGGGGCCGACGGGGTTTGGACGCTGGTTTCCCGAAGCCTGGGCGACGCTGTTCGGTCCGCAGGCGCTGTCAATGCTCGGCGGCCTGCAATGGCTCGCGGTGACGCTGTTCTGTTTCCTGACCGGCCTGCACCTGCGTGAGACCGAGCTGGGCGGCCAGCCGCGAGCCGCGGTGGCGGCTGGCGTAGGCGGCATCGTGCTGCCCTTCTGTCTGGGCACCGCCGCCGGTGCCTGGCTGGTGGCGGATCTGCCGCAGCTGGCCGGGCCGAACGCCGGCCCGATCGGCTTTGCGCTGGTGCTCGGCCTGTGCAGCGCGGTGACCGCGCTGCCAGTGCTCGCGGCTATCCTGCGCGAAATGGGGATGGCGAGCACCGGCATGGGCCATCTTGCGCTGCGCTGCGCCGCGCTGACCGATGGCGTGGTGTGGCTTGCGCTCGCGGTAGTGCTGGTCGGCCACGGCGAAGGTGCCGGGCCACTCGGTGTGGCCGCGCTCGCACTGACCTACCTGGCGGCCTGCCTGCTGGTGGCGCGGCCGCTGCTTGCACGCTGGCTGTCGCGCGATGGCTGGCACGCCGAACCGCTGCTGGCGGTGGCGCTGGTCATGGTGCTGGTATCGGTCTTTCTGTCGGAACTGGTCGGGCTGCACCACGTGATGGGCGGGTTTGTCGCCGGGCTGGTGTGGCCGCGACAGCATGCCTCGCAAATCAGGAAACTGCTCGAACCGGCGACGGTGGTGGTCCTGCTGCCTTTCTTCTTCCTGGCGGCTGGCCTGCGGACCACGGTCGGCATGGCCGATGGCGAAGTGCTGCGGGTCTTCGCGATCGCTGTGGTTGTTGCGGTGGTCGGCAAGACGGTTGGCGTAGCCGTGCCCGCGCGGCTGGCAGGGCTCGACTGGCGGCAAGCATGGACCTTGGGCGCACTGCTGCAGACCAAGGGCCTCGTCGAGGTCGTCGTGCTCGGCATCCTGCTCGACGCCGGCCTGATCGCCGGCCCGGCGTTTTCCGGCCTGTTGTGGATGGCACTTGCGACCACCGTATTGGCGCGTCCGCTTGCCGCCATCGCGATGCGCGCGAGGGGGAACGCCTGGCCTGTCGTCGCCGACCGCGCCGCCGAGCGCGGCTGACCCGCAGTCAGCATGGTGATGCGACTGGCTTACTGCTCGCTGTAGTTCCACAGCAGCCCACCGTCGATCACCAGCGTGGCGCCGGTGATGTAGTCCGCGTCGGCGCTGCACAGGAAAGCGGCCAGTCCCGCCACATCCCCCGGCTCGCCCAGCCGGTTCAGCGGGATATTGGCCAGCAGCGCGCGCAGCTGATCGGGGCGTTGCTGCAGGGCCTGGTTGATCGGGGTCTGGATCGCGCCGGGCGCGATGTTGTTGACGGTGATGCCGAGCGGCGCCAGCTCGATCGCCAGGTTGCGCATCAGCATGCGCAGTCCGCCCTTGCTGACGCAGTAGCTGGTGAAGTTGGGGAAGGGCAGGTCTTCGTGCACCGAGCTGATATTGACGATCTTGCCGCCGCGGCGCTGCTGTTTGCAGTGGTGCACGAACTGCTGCGACAGGAAGAACGGTCCTTTCAGGTTGACGTTCAGCACGCGGTCGTAGTCTTGCTCGGTGACCTCGCCGAACGGGGCGCGGATTTCGATGCCGGCGTTGTTGATCAGCGCATCGATCGAGCCGGCGGCCTCGGTGGCCTCGCGGAACAGCCGCTGGACCTCGCCGACGCCGCCGACATCGCCTTGCACCAGCCATGCCTGCACGCCGGCCTCGCGGATCTCCTTGCATACCTGCTCGGACCGCTCGTCGAGCCGATGCACGGCCACTACCACGTTGGCGCCTTCGCTTGCCAGCCGCAGCGCGATGCCGCGGCCGATGCCGGAGGCGGCGCCGGTCACCAGCACAGTCTTGCCTTGCAGTCTCATCTGCGCACCTCTTGACGGTGAGGCCGCCTAGGGGGCGGCCGATGCTGCGGGACAGGGTTATCCCGGTGGGAGTCGGCGCGCCGGCATGAAGTTCCGGAAGCGCGGCGCATTCGGCCATGAAATGCGCTGCCTCAGCACCGCCGCCTAGTCCGCCATGCCGACCTCGGCAACCGCAGCGGCCGCGACCTCGGCCATCCGCCGATAGCCCACATCGCCCGGATGCAGATGGTCGCCGCTGTCGTAGCGCGGCAGCATCGCCTGCGGACGCGCCGGGTCGCGGATTGCTGCGTCGAAGTCCGCGACGGCATCGAATTCTCCGCTGTCGCGTATCCAGGCATTGACCGCCTGCCGCAGCGCTTCCTTTTGCGGCGGCGCATCGTAGCCGCGGATCGGCGTGCCGGCCAGCGCGCCGGCGAACGGCGTGATGGTGGCGCCGATCGCCCGGATGCCGCGTTGATGCGCGCGCCGGATCAGCTCGCGGTAGCCCTGGATCATCGCGGCCGCCTGCGGCAACGGGGTGTGCGGGGCGAAGGTCGAGCCCGGCCAGCCGATGTCGTTGATGCCGATGGCGACGATCACCGCACGGATGCCACGCTGCGCAAGCACGTCGCGCTCGTAGCGCGCCAGCGCGGATTCGCCCATGCCGTCGCGCAACAACTGGCCGCCGGAGATGCCGGCATTGAGCACGGCCATGCCGCGCGGCGCGAGCCGCTCGGCGAGGCCGTCGGGCCAGCGGCGGTTGGCGTCGACGGTCGAGCCATTGCCTTCTGTGATCGAATCGCCGATCGCGACCACGGCCCCTGCGTCGTTGCTCGCCTCTACCTCGATGGCGGCGACGAGCAGCCTGCCGCTGAAGGATGTCGCATGGGGGAGCGTGGCATTGCGCGTCGCGTCGCCTGGCGACAGCCACGCGGTCTGCCGTCCATCCCAATGGAAGCCGCCTGGCCGGAACGGCTTCGGCAGATGCAGGCTGACCGCAATCTCGCTCAGCGGCGGCACGGCCAGCTCGATCGCATCGCTGGTCACGGCCGCGCCGGCCGGAATCGTGATCGACGGACTGCCGCCGAAGGTCGCCGCGCGATCAGTGCTTGCATCGATGCCATCGCGCCCTGCGGCAAGGGCGAGCCGGGCTGCACCGATTGTCACCGGCTCGCGTCCATAACGGTTGGACAGCACCAGCCGCGCGCGTGTACCGCCCACGCTGACTCTGGCGAGCTGGCGCAGCGTCTGTCGGTCCAGCCGTGCCGGCACGCCGGTCGGCAGCGGCAGTTCGCCGGCTTCCCAGATCGGCTGCTCGCTGGCGGTCCAGGTCGGCAGCCAGTGAGTCATGGGCGCCTCGGTGGCGAACGCGGAAATCGCCGCGGTGCCCACTACGACGGCGGCGCAGGTGCGCAGCCAGCGCTGGCGCAAGGCTTGGGGAAACGAAATCGGCATGGTTCAGGTGGTCCTGTGAAAGCCCGGCGGCAAGCCGGTACAGGCGTCAAGCTACGGTATGCCGATCCGTTGCAGAAGCTGGCAAAATGGCATGTCGCTCATTCGATATTGGAATAGGCTGCCCGAAATTCGCGGTGCAGCCCAACGTTGTCGGGAATCCATGATGGACACCATCCGCGCCATGCAGACGTTCGTCCGCGCCGTCGAGCTGGGCAGCCTGTCGGCCGTCGCGCGCGAACAGCAGGCCTCGCAGCCGACCGTCAGCAAGGTCGTGGCCGCGCTCGAGAGGCAGCTCGGCGTACGGCTGCTCGAGCGCAGCACCACCAGCTTGTCGCCGACCGAGGCGGGGCGCCGCTTCTACGAGCGGGCGCGGCGCGTGCTGGAGGAGTTCGGCGAGGCCGTCGGCGATGCGCAGGGCCAGGCCGAACGTCCTTCCGGACTGGTCCGGCTCAGCGCTCCGGTCAGCTTCGGCGTGCTGCGCCTGAACGCGCTGGTGCTCGCGTTCCAGCAGCAATATCCCGACGTGGAGGTCGAGCTGCTGTTCGACGACCGCTATGTCGACCTGGTGGCCGAGGGCGTCGATCTGGCGCTGCGGCTGGGCGCGCAGCTGCCGCCCAATGTGGTCGCGCGGCGCATCGCCGTGTCGCCGCGCATGCTGGTCGCCAGCCCCGTGCTGATGGGGCGGCATAAGCGCGTGCGCCGCCCCGCGGACCTGGCATCGCTGCCGATGCTGCGCTTCACGTGGCTGGCCGGCGGCGACGCGATCGTGATGGAAGGTCCGGACGGCACGGCCACCATCGAGGCGCCATGCCGCTATCGCGTCAACAACTCGCTGGCGATGCGCGAGGGCTTTGTCGCCGCCGCCGGCTTTGGACTGACGCCGGCCTGGCTGGTGCAGGATCTGCTGGACGACGGCACGCTGGTGCGCGTGCTGCCACGCTGGCATGGCACCGCGCAGGAAGCCTTCCTGGTCTATCCGAGCCGCCGCTATCAGCCCGCCCGCGTGCGCGTGCTGATGGATTTCCTTGCCGAGCGCATTCCATTGCTGCCGGGAATGCAGCCCGTGTAACGCGCCCGGGACGGGACTACACGGACGCCACGATGGTGTCGCGCAGCCAGCGATGCGCCGGGTCGCGATGGACGCGCTCATGCCACAGCATCGACATTTCGTAGCCCGGTATCTCGATCGGAGTCTCGACCACCTTGATCCCGGCGGCATCGCGCACCAGGCGCGACGGCAGCATCGCGACCAGATCGGTGCTCCCCAGCACGGACAGCACGAACAGGAAATGCGGCACCGACAGGGCGACCCGGCGTGACAGCCCGCGAGCGGCCAGCGCCTCGTCGGTCGGCCCGTAAAAGCCGCCGCCATCGGGCGACACGATCACGTGCTCGAGCCTGCAGAACTGCGCCAGCGTCGGCTTGCGCTTCAAGCCGGGGTGCCCGGCGCGGCCGGCCAGTACATAGCGTTCGGTGAACAGCGGCCGGCGATGCAGGCCCTGCGGCGCGCCGTCGGTCGTGTGGAAGGCCAGGTCGATCTCGCCGTGTTCGGCCTGCCGCGCCAGCAGCGACGGCACCGCCTGCACGATCGCCAGCCGGGTGCCCGGCGCTTCGGTGCGCAAGTCGCGCAGCAGCGGCAGCACGATGGTCGCTTCCGCGTAGTCGAAGGCCGCGATGCGCCAGGTGTCCGTGGCCTGCGCCGGATCGAACGGGCCCTGCGGGGACACCGCTTGCTGCAGCGCCTTCAGCGCTTCGCGCAACGGCTCGCGCAGCGCCTCGGCACGGGCCGTCGGCCGCATGCCGCGCGGGCCGGGCAACAGCAGCGGGTCGCCCAGCGTGTCGCGCAGCTTGGCCAACTGTACGCTGACCGACGGTTGCGACAGGTTCAGCCGCTCGGCCGCGCGCGTGACGTTGCGCTCGGCCAGCAGCACGTCGAGCGTGATCAGCAGGTTCAGATCCAGCCGTCCGAAATTGTTCATGGCAATACCTGGAATTTCAGAAATTCATTTCCAATATACCGGACGCGACCCTAAGCTGGCCTTCTCTTGCAATGGGCAATGGAGGCTCACCATGAACATTCTTCTGGTCTATGCACATCCCGAGCCCCGTTCGCTGAACGGGGCCATTCGCGACTTTGCCGTCGAGCGGCTAAGCCAGGCCGGGCATACGGTGCAGGTATCCGATCTCTATGCGATGCGGTGGAAGGCCGCGCTCGATGCCGCGGACAATCTCGCCCATCGGGCCGGCGAGCGTTTCGATCCTTCGCTCGACTCCAGACAGGCGTTCGAAAACGGCACGCAGAGCGAAGACATCGCCGCCGAGCAGCGCAAGCTGCTGTGGGCCGATGCGGTGATCCTGCAGTTTCCGCTGTGGTGGTTCTCGATGCCCGCGATCCTGAAGGGCTGGGTGGAACGCGTCTATGCCTATGGGTTTGCCTATGGCGTGGGCGAGCACTCGGATGCGCGCTGGGGCGACCGCTATGGCGAGGGCACGCTGGCGGGCAAGCGCGCGATGCTGATCGTCACCGCGGGCGGATGGGAGCCGCATTACAGCGCGCGCGGCATCAACGGCCCGATCGAGGACATCCTGTTCCCGATTCATCACGGGATCCTGCATTACCCGGGCTTCGACGTGTTGCCGCCCTACGTGGTCTACCGGACTGGCCGCGTCGATGCGGCACGCTTTGCGATCATCCAGCACGAATTGGGACAGCGGCTGGATCGGCTCGACACGACAGCGCCGATTCCATTCCGGCGGCAAAACGGTGGGGATTATGCGATTCCGCAGTTGACCTTGCGGGACGACCTCGCGCCGGGGGAGACGGGCTTCGGGGTGCATGTTGCGGGCGTGCACGAGGCACGCCCGCCGGCCGCATCGGCAATCGGATCCGATGCGGTGATGACGCCTTAGCGAGGCGTCAGCTCGATCCGCTTCTCCGCCGCCCGCTCGACCGCCTTGCGCGAATACACCAGCGGGAACGTCTGCCCCTTGGCCCACACCGGTGCCAGATCGCGGTAGTGCGGGTTGGCCGGGTCGCCCGATTGTCCCGGGGTATTGATCACGCGCCCCTGGTCCCAGTTGCCGACGTCGAGCACCATGCGGAACGACGCGCCCGCGGTCAGGTGGTAGTCGCTGTTGCGATAGCTGGTGTTCATCGGCGTGAAGGCGGACCCGCCGATGCCGCCCGCATCGACGTTGTACTGGGCGCGCGTGGCGTCGTCGACGATGTTGGCGAGCGGATGGCGGAAGATCGCGCGATGCAGCGCGCCCCAGTTGGCCAGTTTTTCCGGCGAGGGCGAACGCCGCTCCAGTTCGGCCATCGCCGCCTTCAGCGAGGTCAGCATGACCTCGTCGCGCCGCGCCACCGGCATCCACGTGTCCGGCTGCTCCAGCACCGCCAGCACGCGCGCCGCATCGCCGGCGCCGACCAGCCTGGCGGCGTCCTCCGGCAGCGCCGCGCGCACGACCGCGGGCCGCAGATGGTTGCTGAACCAGATCTCGAACAGCGCGGCCGGCACGCTGTCGGCCCGCACATTGCCGTCCCACCCGCGCAGCAGCGCGACGGCGCGCTGCACCTGCGGGTCCTGCAGCAGCGATGCCGCGGCGCCGGCATTGCCGACGGTGCGCATCACGGCCAACGTGCGTTGCGCCGGCAGCGACACCGTGTCGTTCTGCCACGCGATCGAATCGCGCAGCGAGCTGACCGGTGCGGCCGCGACCAGACTCTTGAGCCGGCGCGCCCGCGAGCTGTCGCTCCATTCGTAGCCGACGCCGAGCTTCGCGGCCGGATGATCCGGCGGAATATTGTTCTCGTTCGCGGTGACGATATGGCCGGCGGACGGGTTATAGGCCCACGGCAGCTCGTCCATGTTGCGGTAGCCGGCCCACTCGTAGCGCCCGTCGCCCGGTACCGGGAACAGGCCGTCCCAGTTGGGGCGGATCACCGTCAGGCCGCCCGGAATCCAGCCGATATTGCCGTTGCGGTCGGCGTAGACCTGGTTTTCGCCGGGCGCGCCCCAGCGATTCATCGCCGCGCGGAACTGGTCCCAGTTGGTCGCGCGCATGTAATCCATCGAGCCGAAGTAGGGCGCCATGCCGGCATCGAGCCAGGCCGCGCGCAGCGCCCAGGCGCGGTGGCTGGCATCGTCGGCATGCAGCACGGGGCCATGGCGCGTGAAGTCGATCGTGACCGTGCGCGGTTCGGCCTCGCCGCGGACCGCGATCTTCTCGGTGATGGTTTCCATCGGCTCCCAGCGTCCGCGATAGCGGTAGGACTTGGGCTGCGCGGGATCGGTCTCGTAGACGTACAGGTCTTCCTGATCCATGTAGAAGCGCGTCAGGCCGAAGGCGATCGTGCCGTTGTGGCCGATCGAGATGCCGGGCAGGAACGGCTCGCCCGCGCCGATCACCGACAGGCCCGGCGCATTCAGATGCGACACATAGCGCAGGCTCGGCGCGCCGTGCGACCGGTGCGGGTCGTTGGCGAGGATGGGCCGGCCCGTCGAGGTCCGGCTGCCGGCGATCACCCAGTTGTTCGAGCCGAGGCTGCGGCCGGTGTCGCTGTTCGCGTCGACTGCGGCGTAGAGCTGGTCGACCGGCACGCTACCGGCGGCCGCCTTCTGCCAGGCCTCCTTCGGGAAGTTCGCCGCGGCCGTGGCCAGCGTATAGGCCTTCTTCAGCGCGGCGGCGGGCACCGCGCAGGGGTCCAGGCCCTCCGGCAGCGTCGGCGTGATCGGCGGATCGAGCTCGCGCCGCAGCCAGTCGGCGCGCGCTGCCTGCTCCCTGGCCTGGCAGTACAGCGTGGCGCGGTCGACCTCGCCGGTGAAGTTCAGCGTCAGGCCATGGTGGCGGATCCGGACGATGTCTTCGGCACGCCAGCGCGAAGGCTTGTAGCCCAGCTGCTTGAACTCGCGCGGCAGCAGTTCGGGCTGCGCCTCGGTCAGCGCCACGTAGGCGTTGACGCCGGAGACGAAGGCCTCGGCCACGCGCTTCGCGTCCGAGCCGTAGGCCAGCCATTCGCGGTACATGTCGCCGCGGTACAGCACCGCCCGCGCCATGCGGTCGCCATCGACATAGGCGGGGCCGAAGTCCTTGGCCATCTCGCCGAGCCCGCGCTTGCGCCACAGGTCGATCTGCCACAGCCGGTCGCGGGCGGCGATGAAGCCTTGCGCATAGAAGGCGTCGTACAGCGTGCCGGCGTAGATGTGCGGCACGCCCCAGCGATCGATCAGGATGCTGGCCGGCTTCTCCAGGCCTGGGGCGGCATAGCGGTCGGTGGGCGGGGCCGCGGACGCCGTGCCGGCCAGCATGGGCAGGGCAGCGGCTGCGACGGCGAGTTGGCGGAGCAGGGTGGCGGCGGGCCGCCGGCGGACGATGCGCATCGGGTCTCCTTGCTTTGTTGGTCTTGATGGAGCGCGTGCCGGATGAATGGCTCAGCGGAATCCGGCCACCGAAGCATAGCCGAGCGGGCGGCGGCATGGGGAAGGGATGCACGGTGATCGCACGGATCGCGGGCGATGCGGGCAAGACGGGCGAGGTGGGGCGCGTACGGCCATGCCGTTGTCAAAATTGCACGCGGCGCGGTATGGCGCGCCGCAGCGAACGGCGCTGTTGCACCCGGCACGATCCGTGCGTGGTCAGCAAGACTTCAAGCCCTTCGAGTCATCGCCATGGCAAGGAAAGATGAGTACGGCACCAATGCCGAGGCCGCGCGCGCGTCGACGCGCGGCCGTCACCTGATCGCGCGCCCGATGCTATGGGTGTTTATCGCGATCGTGCTGATCGGCCTGCTGATGCTGTCGTATTGGTAAGGCAGTCGGGCGACCGTCGAAGCGCGGTCCGCCCTTGGTGCGCTCAGGCGCCTACCGGCACGTACTTGTCCCGGTGGGCTTCCAGCCATTGCGCCGACGCGCTGGCGTCGTGGTCGGTCGGGTGGAAGTCGCGGCGGAAGTAGTCGCGCCAGGCGCCGAACGTCTGCCGGATCAGGCCACGCTTGCCGAGCAGGAACCGCATCGCGCCGGTCCAGGTGCGCCATTGCCATAGCGTGCCGTCGCGGCGCAGGTTGTCGATCGTCTGACGCAGTGCGTCGCCAAGGAAGGTGATGCTGATGCGGCGGAACCAGGTAATGCGCCATTCGTGCGAGCCGCCCAGCGCCTGGTACAGGTCGAAGGCGGTATTGCGGTGCTCGGTCTCTTCGGCGCTGTGCCACAGCCATAGCGTCGCCAGACGCGGGTCCTGCTCGCCGAGCATGTCCGCGTTGCGCAGGATCCAGTCGGCGAAGATCGCGGTGAAGTGTTCGAACGCCGCGGTGATGGCCAGCGGGTGGCGCGGGTCCACGCCCTCGAGCTGCTTGAGCCGTTCCTTCGATCGGACCTCCCACGCATTGACCAGCCCCTGCCTGCGCAGATGCTCGTTGTAGAGGCCGTGCAGGCGGCGGTGCGTGGCCTCCTGGCCGACGAAACCCTGCACCTCGGCGCGGAAGCGGTCGTGCTGCTCTGGCGGCAGCGCCTTCAGGCCGTTGCGCACCGCATCGATAAAGAACTGCTCCCCGACCGGGAAGCTCATCGACAGCGCATTGAGGAAGGCCGTGCGAAAGGGATCGCCCGCGCACCAATGCCGCGGGATCGGCGCTTCCATATCGACGAGCAGGCGGCGAACGACGAGATGCGTCACGGTAGTCTCCCTGGGGTATTTGCCGGGAGCGTTGCCCGGCTGGTACTGCGGAGTACCGATCATGATGGCGCGGGTCGGTACTGTCAAGTACCATGGCGGCGGACCACGACCCGACCATGACGAGCCGCCCATGCACGCACCCGCCATCCTGACCGCCGGCACCGCGCCGGACCGCAGCGAGCATCGACGCCGCCTGCTCGAAGGCATGGCCGGCGCGGTCGCGCGCAAGGGCTATGGCGAAGTCACCATTGCCGATATCGTGGCCGAGGCCAACGTCTCGCGCCGGACCTTCTACGAGCATTTCGATTCCAAGGCCGATTGCCTGATGGCGCTGTACGTCAGCGCGAGCCGGCATGCGCTGCAGGTGCTGCGCGCCGCGATCGACCCGCGCCAGCCGTGGACCGCGCAGGTCGAAGGCGCGATGCGCGCCTATCTCGGCTATATGGCGGGCAACCCCGCGCTGCTGCGCACGCTGTTCATCGAAATCCTGAGCCTCGGCGGCCCCGGCCTGGCGGTACGCCGGCAGGTCCACCGCGAGCTGGCCGAATTCATCCAGCGCACCGTCGGCACCGACCAGCGGCGCCGGCAGCGCCTGCCCTACGAGAGCGCACTGGCCCTGGTCGGCGCGGTCCACGAACTGGTGCTGGAGCGGATCGAGCGAGCCGGGCCGGCGCGGCTGGAGGCGCTGGTGCCGACGGTCTGCGATCTGGTGCGCCGGATCGTCGGGGAGCCTGTTTGATGCCCTGTTTGACGCCCCCATCGGCCATGGAAGGAATCGACTCGAACAGGGATACCGTGAATAGCGGCGGAAGTGGCGACATTGCGGCTGTCAGGGACTGTTATCTGTCGGGACGAATTGCCGACGCGCTTCACGCCGCGCAAACGCTTCTGGATCGGCACCCCGATCACGCCGAATTGCTGAACCTGGCGGGCGTTTGCTACATGGCGCTTGGCGATGACAAGGCCGCCGAGGCGGCGCTGCGCCGTGGTAGCCAGGCGGCGCCCGAGTCCGCTGACATCAGCAACAATCTCGGCGCGCTGTATCGCAAGATGGGGCGGCAAGACGAGGCAGAGCGGTGGTTCCGGCGCGCTGTTGCCACGGCACCGGGTCATGGGCAGGCACTGCTCAATCTTGGCTTGCAGTTGCGATCGGCCAGGCGCCTCGACGAGGCCCGGCACGCGATATCGCAAGCGATCGAGATGGCGCCCGACAACCATCAGGCCTGGAATGTCCTTGGACTGGTGCTGAAGGATTTACGCCGCTTCGACGAAGCAGACATTGCGCATCGGCGTGCACTGGCACTGGATCCGCACAATGCCTCGTACCGGCTCAACCTTGGCAACCTGCTGCTTTACCGGAACAATTGGCCAGAAGGGCTTCCGCTATTCGAGGCTCGCTGCGAGGCAGGTTTGCAAGGAGCATTCTCCAGCTCGCCCGGGCTACCGTTTCCGCAGTGGCGAGGCGAGTCGCTGGCGGGGGCATCGCTGCTGATCTGGCCCGAGCAAGGCTACGGCGATCAGATTCAGCTGGTGCGCTATGTCAGGAAGATCAAGGAATCCGGTGCCAGGCACGTTACGCTGGTGTGTGATGCCGCGACCCTGGCATTGTTCTCTTCGATGCCCGAAGTCGACGCACTGGTTCCCCGCGAACGATTCAATCCGTCCGCCTGCCCGCGGCATGATTTCTGGACCTATATCTGGAGCATCCCGCTCAATCTGAAAAGCGGGCCCGGGTCGATTCCATCGGAGTTGCCATATCTCTTCGCGCCTGCGACCGCGGCATCGAAATGGGAGCGCTTCTTTCCAAAGAGACGCCTTCGAGTGGGACTGGTATGGAGAGGGAACCCCGGCAACGAGAACGACCATGTCAGGTCGCTGCCGAGCCTGAAGACGCTGGAGCCCCTATGGCAAACCGAGGGTGTCACGTTTGTCAGTCTGCAGAAGGAGGCTGACGGAGACCGGATACGGTCGGAGATCGGTGACCGCTTCATCCTGAACCTGGGAAATCGGGCGGCCGACTTTGCCGACACGGCCGGTATCATTTCCCGGCTGGATCTGGTCGTGGGAGTCGATACGGCCGTGGTGCATCTGGCCGCAGCGCTTGGCAAGCCCACCTGGATATTGCTTTCCAACGTTGCAACCGACTGGCGCTGGACGTGCGAAGGACCGACATCGATCTGGTATCCGGGCGCCGTCAGGCTGTTTCGGCAGGAGGTGGGCGACACCGACTGGTCCGGCGTCGTCGCGCTTGTCGCTGATGCCTTGTCCGCGGTTCGGAAAGCGAAACCGTGACTGGAACAACAATACGGAGGTTCGCCCCATGCCCGTGTTTCGCAACCTGGAGCAGCAATCGCTGGACAAGCAGTACAACAACCGGGCCGCGGTGCCCGGGCACCCGGCTATCCTGGCGCGGTGGGCTGCGGATGCCGCGGCCTTCCGGCAGGCACATGCGGTCGAGGAAAACCTCGCCTATGGCAGCGATCCGAAGCAGACGCTGGACTATTTCCCCGCCGGGGGGGCGGGCCGGCCGCTGCTGATCTTCATTCACGGCGGCTATTGGCAGGCGCTGGACAAATCCGATTCCAGCCATCTTGCCGCCCCGTATCTCGCACGCGGCATCGATGTGGCGATGCTGAACTACCGGCTTGCACCGGACGTGACGATGGCCGAGATCGTGCGCGACAACCGCAGTGCCGTGGTGTGGTTGCACCGGAATGCGCGCGTGCTGGGCTTCGACGCCAATCGCATCTTCGTCTCCGGCCATTCGGCGGGAGGCCAGCTGGTCGGCATGCTGGCCGGCACGCGGTGGGAGGATGTCGGCTTGCCGGCCGACGTGTTGAAGGGCGGCTGCTCGATCAGCGGGCTCTACGACCTGGAGCCGATCCGGCTCTGCTATCTCAATCGCGTGATCGGCCTGACCGAAACGGATGTCGCCGCCTACAGCCCGATTCACCATCCGCCAACCACAACGCTGCCGATGATCCTCACCGTGGGCGGCGATGAGTCCGATGAATATCACCGCCAGCAGGCGGAATATGCCGCGCTGCTCCGGCAACGCGGCGTGCCCGTCAGCATCGTCGTGCAGGTGCACGGCCACCATTTCGATGCGCTGGAGCATCTCGGCGATGCGCAAAGCGAGCTGGCGGCGGCCGTGCGGGGGATGATCGAGGCGACCGCGTAACTCTCGCACTGGGCGTCCGATCGGTGCGACGGATCGTCATGGCAATGGAGTGATCAGGTAGCTGAAATGGACTCCAGCGCTTCCCCCCGCGTCTCAATGCCGAACCGGTAGACGATCCATGCCGCCGCCAAAAAACAGGCGGCGCCCAGCGCGAAGACGCCGGCCTGGCCTGCAAGCGGCAGTACCAGTCCAACCAACGCCGGGCCGATCAGCGAGCCGACACGGCCGACGGTCGACGCCATGCCGCACCCGGTAGCGCGCGCCCTTGTAGGGTAGAGCTCCGGGGTATAGGTATAAAGCACCGCCCACATGCCGAACATGAAGAACTGCATCGTGCCGCCGGACAGGAACAGCGCGGCCGGCTCGGCGTGCATGCCGGCGACGCGGCCGTAGAGAAACGCCGCTACGGCGCCGCCCACCAGGGTCGCCACGCATGCCGGTTTCCTGCCCCATCGCTCGACCGCCCACGCGGCGCACAGGAAGCCGGGAATGCCGCCGATCGAAATGTAGACGGTATAGAGCACCGACTTGGTCACGCCCATGCCTCCCTGCTGCAGCAGGGCACCGATCCAGGTATTCAATCCATAGAAGCCCAGCAAGGCGAAGAACCATAGGCCCCAGACCGTCATCGTCCGATTGCGGTACTCGGGAGACCACAGCACCTTCACGCCGAAGGTTTGCGCATCGGCCGTCGTCACCGTGGCACTGGCTTCGGGCAACGATGTCAGCTTCAGGCGGCGCATCACCGTCGATTCGATGCCGTCGACGACGCGTGCCGCCTCCTCGTGCCTGCCCTTGGATTCGAGCCAGCGCGGCGATTCCGGTACGTAACGACGGACCACGAAGAGAAACAGCGCCGGAACGGCGCCGAGCATGAACATGGTGCGCCAGTCGTATGCCGACAGGACATAGTAGGACATCAGTCCGGCGCAGATGAAGGCGATCGGCCAGTTGCCATCCATCAGCGCCAGATACTTGCCGCGCTGGCGCGCCGGAATGAATTCCGACAACAGCGTTTGCGCCAGCGGCAGCTCCATGCCCATGCCGACACCCAGCAGCAGCCGGTACAGGCCGAGGGTGACGGGATCGTTCGCGGTCGAGCAAAGGAAGCTGCCGACGCCCCAGACGATCATGCTGACCTGGAAGACCGGCTTGCGTCCAAAGCGATCCGCCAGCATGCCCGAGCCGAGGGCGCCGACTGCCATGCCGACAAAGCTGGCGCTGCCAAGCATTCCCGCCTGCGCGCTGGTCAGCCCGAATTCGGTGCGGATCGACCCGAGCAGATACGTCATCATCGCGAGGTCGAGATTGTCGAAGAAGAACGCCATTGCAATGACGGCGAAAAGACAGCGGTGGTAGCCGCAGATGGGCAGGCGTTCAAGGCGGTCGCCGACGCGCACGCGCATCAGCTCGATCGGTGTCACTCTCATGTTGTCTCCTGTCTTGTCGTGGCCGGCTCCGTGCGGAGCGGTGGTGTGCAACATGGCCGTGCGGCATGTCGTTCGCTACTGTCGCGCGGGATGGCAGGCGGGGCACGCGTCGAGATGCCAACGGCTATCGCCATGGCGCCAACAGGTTCGACCGGCGTGGCGAATGCGGCTGATCATCGCGCGATGGATTCATGCGCGGAACGGAAGACACTGCGGATGCGTGGCCGCCCGCTCGTGGAGCAGGGTGGCCACGCCTTGCGGCCCATTGGAGAGGGCCAAGAGGGAGCGATCGGAGCGCGGAGGCGGTAGGGATCAGCGGGCGGAGAAGCGCTGCGGATCGAACGCTTCCTCAGGCAGCGCCGACAGCGTCGCGCCGGCCGGAAACGGATAGCGCAAGTAAGGTGCCCGCGGCTGGCCGGGCGGCGAGTATTGTCCGTCCGCGAGAATCCGCTTCTTGGCCGACAGTGAAAGGATTTCGCAGCGGTACGCCACGATCTGGTTGGCGGCCCCATCTTCGATCGGGGTGTAGTCCTTTTCGGGGCGGAACTTGTCGAGTGCCAGGTACTGATGCGCCCGAATTTCGTCGGTCTGGTCGCGCAAGGTGGCGACGCATCTCGCGATGACACTGTAGTACTCGAGGCTGGTGTTCTGGCCTTTGGGTGCCTTGAGCAATGCCACTGGGCGATCGATCTCGATGGTCACGTGAGGATTGGCCCGTATCGCCGAAGCCAGCTTTCCGTAGCGGGAGCTATGGATCAGGAAGGCATCTCCGGTGAAGGTGAAGCTTTGGGCCGTCACGTAAGGGAAGGGGTTGTCGTGGACGGCGACCCGGCAAATCAGTTCGTCCTTTAGAAAGGCCTCGATGGCGGGCCAGTCTGACCATGCCAGGTCGGTTCTCCGCATTTCATTGGTCAAGTAGGCGGGCGTCATGTTCGCACTCGGATTTATGGTTTGAGGGAATCAGTACAGAAAGCGCAGCTGGTCGCGCGCGGGGCCCAGGCCGACGCCACGAAGTCGGCGAGCGACGGCGCCTTCCAGCCAATGCAGCAAGGCATCGAGCTGCGGTGGCAGCGGGTCTTCACGGCGCTGTGGCAGCGCATTTCGACTGAATGCGGGAAATTCGCGGATGCGAGGTTCGGTTGTGCGATGAGAGGCGCCATCGAACAATGGAATAACCTGGCGCCGCGTGTCGACGAACCACGCCAGGCAATCGCATTTGTTCAGGAACCACTCGTCGATGCCATGCTGACGTATCGTCGTCCGTAGTTGCGCGACGTCGAGCAGTCCAATGCGACGCGGCCGCCCGGTCACGGTGCCGTACTCGTCGGCCAGCACGCGAAGGGCGGTGCCGATATCGAAGGCGTCGTCGCTGGCGAGCAGGCGAGCCGGATCATGGCGCGCGGCCTCGCGATACCGGTCGCCACGGTGTGCTGCCGCTGCCGCGCAGTATTGCGCCGAGCGCGTGCCGCCCAGCTCCGACGGGAAAGGTCCCGCGCCGACGCGCGAGACGATGGCCTTGGCGACGCCGATGGTCTTGCGGTGGTATTTGGCTGGCAGGTCGCCGCCGACATAAGCATAGGCCGGCACGGTATGGCTGGAGGTCACCCATGGCTGGTCGCCGTGCGTCACGTCGAGCATAACGGACTGTGCTCCCTCGAACAGCACGCGCGCGCCGCCCTCGACCAGCGTGCCCAGATGGTCCGGCTCAGAGGTGACGAAGTCGCGTACGGTCCGCCAGGCGGCGCGCATGCGGACGACCGCCGAGCTACGAGCATCCGCGCCGGCGCCCGTGCCGCCCTGCTTCTTGCACTCGCCAAGAAGGCGGAACACCGCTTCGCTGTCGGCGACCAGATCGCGCAGCTGGAACGCGACACGCATGCCCCCGCGCATGCGCCTTGCGTGGTCGGAGTAGCAGGGCCCGATGCCGTTTCCGGTGGTTCCGATGCTGCCACCATCGTCCCGGTCGAGCGCTACATGGGCGGGTTGGATCAGAGGGCAGCGATCGCTGATGTTCAGACGCCCGTGCAACGAGATGCCGCGCGACGCCAGCATCGCCATCTCGTCGGCCAGTTCGGCCAGGCCGATCGCGCATCCCGAGCCGATGTAGAGCGACAGCGAAGGGTGCAGGACGCCGGAGGGAATCTGCCGCAGGCGAAGCGCGCCACCGGGGGCATCGATCGTATGCCCGGCATTGGCGCCGCCGTTGAAGCGCGCGATGACGTCATAGTCGCCGGCGAGATGGTCGACGATTCTGGCTTTGCCTTCGTCCCCATATTGCAGGCCGACCAGCACGTCGGCATATCCGGTGCGGGATGGTGTCGTCATGCGTCGATGGCCAGCGCGAACGTGGCTTCGATTTCGACCGGTGCGCCGAATGGCAGGCTTGCGACGCCGATCGCAATGCGCGCGTGTCTGCCCTTGTCGCCGAAGACGAAGTTGATCAGCTCGGAAGCGGCGTTGACCACGGCAGGAGCATCGTGGAAGCTCGCCGAGGTGGCCACGAAACCGCCAATGCGCAGCACGCGCTGGACCCGTTCGAGGTCGCCGTCCGTGGCGGCGGCGACCCAGCCGAGTACGTTGGCCACGCAGAGCCGCGCGGCTTCGCGCGCCGTGTCGAGCGACACGCCGTCAGGGACTCGGCCCGTCGCGAACGCCTTGCCGCCAACCGTTGGCAGTTGGCCCGAGATCGTCAGGATCCCGCGGTGCAGGGTATAGGGGACAAACAGCGCGGATGGCATGTCGGCCGGAGGCAGGACGATTCCGGCCTCCCGGATGCGTTCGATGACTGGCATGAGCTTCCTCGTGAGCAATGGCGACGCGCTGCCGGCGCCTTGCACGGCAGTGTCGCCATCTCACTGTGCCTTGGGAGCCCGCCGTCGTCCCGTGCGGCGAGGCCATGCGATGTCGCGCGGACGCCAGCTTCCGCGCGATGCGCTGCTAATGCTGCGCCATATCCTGAAAGTACTCGGTCGGCGTCATGCCGAGGGCGCGACGGAACATGGCGCTGAACGCGCTGGGACTCTCGTATCCCAGCTCGAGGGCAATGTCGGTGACGGGCTTGCCTTCTGCCAGCAACCGCACGGCGGCCATTAACCTGGCCTGCTGCTTCCAGCGGCTGAAGGTCAGGCCAGTCTCCTCGGGAAACAGGCGGATGATGGTGCGTTCGCTGGCACCGACGGAGCGGCTCCATTCCTCGACCGACGTCTCGTCGGACGGCTCGGCGACAATGCGGGCGCAAATGCGGGCCAGGCGTGGATCGCGGGGCATCGGAAGATGCAGTGGCACGACGGAGAGCGGCCGCATTTCATGCAACAGCAGGCTGGCGACGAGCCCGTCGCGACCCTCCTCGTGATAGTCAAGCGGCATGGTCACCGCCGCCGAGATCAACTCGCGCAGCAGCGGCGGCACTGCCACCACGCAACACGTCGTCAGCTCGGTGGGGACTGCGTCCTCCCGGACATAGACGGTGCGCATCTCCACGTCGCCGCACGCCTTCATTGCGTGCCGGACATTGCAAGGCACCCACACGGCCCGCTGTGGGGGTACCACCCAGGATCCCCATTCCGTCGTCACCAGAATCGCCCCGGTATAGGCATAGATCAACTGGCCGCGCGGATGCGAGTGATAGTCGATATAGAACCGGTCGGGCAGCTCGCGAGCCATGCCGCCGAGCGGGCGGTCGATGTGCTGGTAGTCGTCGCGATTCTCGCTCTTTCCGAACATGGCGTCTCCGAGATAGCGGGTGTCATCTGGCGGGGCGCCGTTTGCGCCTTGGCCATTTATCTTGGGGGTCGACGTGAGCGCGTCGTATTTTTTTAGCGATCGGTGTTCGCATCGAACCCGAATGTTCGGAGCCAAATTTAATGTCAGTGTATCGAAACTTCAATCAGGAATCGCTCGACCGGCAATACAACGTCCGGGGCGGCATTCCGCACTATCAGGCGATCTTCGAGCGGTGGGCAAAGCAGAGCGCTGAGGTTCGTCAGGCGCATGCCGTCAGCCAGGATCTCGCCTACGGCGATGACGCGAAACAGAAGCTCGATTTCTTCCCTGCTCGCAGTGCTGGCCGGCCATTGCTGATCTTCATTCACGGCGGATATTGGCAATCGCTGGACAAATCCGATTTCAGCTATCTGGTGATCCCGTACCTGGAGCGCGATATCAATGTCGCCGTGGTCAACTATCGGCTCGCACCCACGGTCGCGATGGGCGATATCGTGCGTGATAACCAGGATGCCGTGGTATGGCTGTACCGGCAGGCGCAGACGCTCGGCTTCGATGCCGATCGCATCTTCCTGTCCGGGCACTCGGCCGGCGGCCATCTGACTGCGACGCTGGCTGGTACGAGTTGGCAGGACTTCGGGGTGCCGGCGGACGTGCTGAAGGGCGGCTGCGCAATCAGCGGCCTCTATGATCTGGAGCCGATCCGACTCTGCTATCTCAACAAGGTGGTGGGATTGACGGAGGCGGACGTCGGCGCCTACAGTCCGATGGGCCATCCGCCCTCGACCAGGCTGCCGATGATCCTTACCGTCGGCGGCGATGAGTCGGACGAATATCATCGCCTGCAGGCCGACTATGCCGCGCTGCTGCGTCAGCACGGCGTACCGGTGGAGATCGTCGACCAGCCCAGCGGCCATCATTTCGACGCAGTCGATGCTCTCGGCGAGGCGCGCGGCGTGCTGACCGAGGCCGTGCTGAGGATGATCGCGGCAGCGGCGTAAAGACGCCAACGCCTCAGGAGCGGGCCATCTGTGCATTCCTCGCCTTGGCCGGGAAGCAGAGGTCCGCCAGCAATGCCACGAGGAGCAGCGCCGCCGCGGTCAGGAACAGCAGCCGGTGCGATTGCCCGCTCGCATTGAACAGCGCGGAATAGGCGTAACCCGCGACGGCCATCGCCGCCGCCGACACGATGCTGGCGCGGCTCCAGGCGATGTTTTGCCGCGGCGCATGGTCCGGGACGAGTTCATGCACACGGGCCAGCGCCAACGGCACCATGCCGGGCGCGAAGGTGCCGATCACGACGGTCAGGGCACCGAGCACCAGCAGGTTGTCGGTGACATACACCGCGGCCAGCACGATCGCCAGCACCAGCGACACCAGCCTGATACCCGGACCGGCACCCAGCCGATCGGCGAGAAAGCCGTACAGCGGCGGTCCGGCGATGGCGCCAAGCCCATAGACCGCCCAGAACACCGCGCCCAGATGCGTGCCCGCGCCCAGGCCGCGGGCGATGAAGTCCACCAGGAATACCATCGGCACCACCGCGGCGGTCGCCATCAGCGCGTACTGCAGGAACAGCATCCAGACGGCGCGGCCGAAGTGCGGCGTCGCGGACGGTGCCGGTCTTGCCGGCGCCGGGTGAGGCCGATCCAGCTGCCGTGGCGGCCACGCGAACCAGCTGGCCGCGGTCAGCAGCGCCGACACGATTGCCAGGCCGATCCAGGTTTGCGCCAGCCCCCATTGCAGCAACAGCGGAATGATGGTGCCCGATCCCGCAATGCCGAGCCCGAGACCGAGGAAGATGGCGCCGCCAGCGGCGCCTTTGCGCGCCGGCGGCACGTGCGGCAGGATGGTGCCGGCCACCAGCACCATGACGATCCCGCCGGCGATTCCCGACATGAAGCGCCACGCGAAATACCAGCCGAACGACAGCGGCACGGCACAGGCGAGAAAGGCGGCGGTGATCCATACCATCATCAGGCGCAGCGTGCGCTCGTTGCCCAGCCGCGCACCGACGGTCCGGCCGATCCATGCACCGCAGACATAGCCGGCCAGATTGGCGGCGCCCAGATAGATCACGCTGGAAGCGGGAAACCAGTGCGCCTGGATCAGTTCGGGGATCAGCGGCGTGAACGCGAAGCGCGCCAGCCCGATGCTGTCGAGGCTGGCGCACAGGCCGGCGAAGATGTAGCGCCAGACCAGCGCGCGGTCCAGTTGTGCTGGCGTGTAGGAAGGAGGGTGTTTGGTCATGGGTGGGCGTGATAGGGAGGCAGGGCGCGCATCGTCCGGCGCCGGTTCGATGGATGGTTGATGTTTGACACTGTTGTCATGTTTGACAACTTAGTCAAGATTGACGAAGGTGTCAATCATCGGCTTAAATGGCAGCATGTTTTCAAGGGGCTTTGCCCCCCGAGCATTTGGAGAAACAGATGGCTGGGGTTCGCCAATTCGATGAAGGTCTTGCGCTGGACAAGGCGCTGGCGCTGTTCTGGCAGAAGGGCTATGCCGCGACCTCGATGCAGGAGCTGGCCGCGGCCACGGGGGTGCAGCGCGGCTCCCTGTACAACGCCTATGGCGACAAGGAAACGTTGTTCCTGCGCGTGTTCGATCTCTATCGCGAGCGCTTCGTCGGGCAGATGCGCGAGGCGCTGGACAAGCCGAGGTTGCGCGACGCGCTGCGCGGCTTCTTCGGCTGCGTGATCGCCTCGATGACCACGTCGATGGCCAGCGGGATGTCGACCCGCGGCTGCCTCAGCACCAAGACTGCCGTGGGCACCGAAGATCTGGAGGGGCCGCTGCGCGCGGCCCTGAAGGCCTTGCTCGACGATATCGAGCAGGTGCTGTTCGAGCGATTGTCGCGTGAGGGCGAGCAGGCGCCGCTGGCACTGCCGCCGCGGCAGGCCGCCCGGCTGATCGTCACGTTCACGCGGGGACTGGTCGTGGTCGAACGGGTCTATCAGGACGAGAAACGGCTGCGCGCCACGGCCGACAATCTGATCGCCGTGCTGCTCGGGCCGCAATAGCGCCTCTTCGCGATCGCCCGATGACGCGATGACCCGACCACCGCGGCGCGCCATTGTTCAAGCCGCGCCAACAGTGCTGCCAATGCCGGGGCGATGATCTTTTGGTCGCCGCCGCGCATAGTTCTCCCATGTCGCAACCCTTCCTCTCTATCCGCGACCCTTCCAACGGAGAACTGACATGAGCACCGACAATCTCACCGACAATCTCACGGACAAGCGCACCGGCAAGCCCGCCGACAAGCGCACCAAAAACCAGGTCGCCATCGTGACCGGCGCCTCCCGCGGCATCGGCGCCGCGATCGCGCGGCGCCTGGCCCGCGACGGCTTCACCGTCGTCATCAACTATGCCGGCAGTGCCCGCGACGCCGAGGCGCTGGCCGGGCAGATCGAGCAGGCCGGCGGGCGCGCCATTACCGCGCAGGCCGACGTCAGCGACGGCGCGGCCGTCCGGCGCATGTTCGACGCGGCCGAGACCGCGTTCGGCGGCGTCGACGTGCTCGTCAACAACGCAGGCATCATGCGGCTCGCCACGCTGGCCGACAGCGACGACGCGTTGTTCGACAGCCAGGTCGCCATCAATCTGAAGGGCACCTTCAACACGCTGCGCGAGGCGTCGCGACGGCTGCGCGGCGGTGGGAGGATCATCAATCTGTCGTCGAGCATGGTCGGCTTGTCTCAGCCGACCTACGGCGTCTATGCGGCGACCAAGGCCGGCGTCGAGGCGATGACGCGCGTGCTGACCAGGGAATTGCGCGGCCGCAATATCACGATCAACACGGTGGCGCCCGGTCCCACGGCGACCGCGCTGTTCCTCGATGGCAAGCCGGACGAGGTGGTCGAGCGCCTGGCGAAGCTGGCACCGCTGGAGCGGCTCGGTCAGCCGGAGGACATTGCCAACGTGGTGTCCTTCCTCGCCGGTCCCGATGGCGCCTGGGTCAATGGGCAGACGCTGCGCGCGAACGGCGGCGTCATTTGATGCCGGAGTATCGCGCCGGCGCTAGCGGAAGCTGGCGCGATACTGCGCCGGGGAAATGCCAAGCCGCTGCTGGAACAGCACGCGCATCCGGTCCACCGTCACGAAGCCGCACTTGTAGGCGATCGACTTCAACGGCAGGGCGCTGCCCTCCAGCAGATTGCGCGCGATATCGATGCGCGCGCGCTCGATGAACGCATGCGGCGTCATGCCGGTATCCGCGACGAACAGGCGGACCAGATTGCGTCCGCTCATGCCGACTTCGGCAGCCAGCGCATCGAGCGTCAGCCTGGCGCCGATGTTCGCCATCACATAGGCCTGCACGCGGGCCACCGGCGAATCGGCCTGCGTGGGCGCCGCGGCCAGATAAGGGCTGAACTGCGACTGGCCGCCCTGGCGCTGCGCCACTACCACCAGCCGCTTGGCCACCGCCAGCGCCGCCGCGGCGCCGTGACCCTCCCGCACCAATGCCAACGCCAGGTCGATGCCAGCGGTGACCCCGGCCGAGGTGACCAGCTTGCCGTCGCGCAGATAGATGCGGTCGTACTCGACCGTGGCGGCGGGAAACCGCTCGGCCAGGTGGGCGGCGTTCTGCCAGTGGGTCGTTACCGTCCGGCCGTCCAGCAGGCCCGCGTGGCCCAGCACGAAGGCGCCGGTACAGACCGAACCATGCAGCCGCGCGCGCGATGCCGCGTTACGCAGCCACTTCGACACCGCGGCATCGGGCGGCGCACTCGGCAGGCCAGGGCCGCCCGCCACCAGCACGATATCGAGGCGTGGCGCTTCGTCGTTCAGCGACAGG
Source organism: Cupriavidus sp. HPC(L) (assembly GCF_000307735.3). NCBI lineage: Bacteria > Pseudomonadati > Pseudomonadota > Betaproteobacteria > Burkholderiales > Burkholderiaceae > Cupriavidus > Cupriavidus sp. HPC(L). The sequence continues at coordinate 33,738 of NZ_AMPR02000422.1, forward strand.
TCCGGCATCAGCTGCATGCCGTTGGACGCGCGCAGCGGCTTGCGTGTCTTGCCGACCAGCACCGTCTCATAGCGGTCCTTGGGCCCGATAAAGGCATTGGCCTCGGCGAAGACGTCGACCGGACCGGCGACATCCAGCGCCTGCACGCCGTCAAGCATCAAGATGGCTACGGTGGTTACGCTCATATCGTCGATCTCCCGAGGCTGTCCTGAAGTGCGCTCATGATGTCCTGATCTGACGGAATCGCACCATTGTAGCCAACGACCGCGCCAGCCAGAATGAAAGCGCAAGCCCGGGCCGCCGAGGTCGACGATGAGGCGGGCCGGCTGGCATCCCACTTTCCACTCTTGCGATGGCGACCGCATCGTGCGCCGTGCCGATGCCCCGCCATGCCAATCCTTCAGGAGCAATAACGATGGCTGAAATCATTGCCGGCATCCGCGTGCCCGACAGCGCGATGGCACGCGCCGCGACGCAACTGGTGCGCGATACCGAAGACGACCTGCTGTACCACCATAGCCGCCGCGTGTTTTTCTGGGGCGCGCTGACCGGCGAGCGCAAGGCGCTGGCCTATGACCCGGAGCTGCTCTATATCGGCGCGATGTTTCATGACATGGGGCTGACGCAGCGCTATGCCAGCGACAATCTGCGCTTCGAAGTGGACGGCGCCAACGCGGCGCGCGATTTCCTGAAGGGGTATGGCATTGCTGAACGGGATATCGACGATGTCTGGGCGGCCATCGCGCTGCATACGACCCCCGGCATCCCCGAGCATATGCGCCCGACGGTGGCGCTGGTCACGGCGGGCGTCGAGATGGATGTGCTGGGGCTGTGCTATCACGACTTCACCGGCGAGCAGCGCGACCACGTCTGCCGGCATCACCCGCGCGAGCACAACTTCAAGGAAAGCATCATCGACCATTTCGCCGAGGGCACACGCCGCAAGCCGCTGACGACGTTCGGCAACGTCAAGGCCGATGTGCTGGCGCTGAAGGACCCGAACTATCAGCGCCTGAACTTCTGCAGCATCATCCTGGGGTCGGCCTGGCCGACCTGATCCGGCCGGGCAGGGACCGGGCGCACGAAGGGTTCGCGCATGCCGGGTCGCGAATCCGCGCTAGCGGCCCGGCCGCGGACCCTTGGCCGCGAACTCCGCGACGAGCGGGCCATACTCCTCCATCTGCGGAAACTTCGCGAAGCTGTGCGCCGCTCCGGTCTTTGCCCAAGGCAGCGCCTCGCTCGTATAGGTTTCGACGTAGGGCGCGAACCAGGCGGCATCGTCGAGCATGGTGGGGCGAACGTTGACAAAGCCCATGCTGGGTTCCATCTCGGTAAATACCCAGCTCTTGCACCAATCGCAATGCCGGTGGTGCACCTGCTCCCCATGCATGCCACCTACGACCGGCTCGCCATCGGTCACGCGAAAGCCGGCCTCGGGAATCGCCATCGACAGCGAGAAGGCGCTGGCGCTCATTTTCTGGCAGCCGGTGCAATGACAGGCCATCGTCAGCAGCGGCGGCGCGGTGACTTCAAAGCGCAACCGTCCACATCGGCATCCGCCGGTCCAGGGCAAGTTCCAGTCGTTCATCGCGATCTCGTCGTAGGTTTGAGGAGACGAAATTCTATGATGGATCGGAATTTCCCCGGATCGACTGTACTGTGCGGCGCCGATGGTGGCCTCAATGGCGATGGCGCAGGGCGGACTTCATTGCAGTGTCAGCCCGATCGCCTTGGTCGCCGCCTGGTAGGTCGGCCAGACGCGGCCGATGAACTGGCGCAGGGCATCGCCGGTCAATGGCGTGTCCTGGCTGCCGAGTTGTTGCCTGACCATCTTGACCTGCTCCGACTCGCTGATCGATCTGGTCACCAGCTCGGCCAGCCGCGCGGCGATCTCCGGCGGCATGCCTGCCGGGCCCAGCAGCATGTTGCATTCGGTCAGGTTGCGGAACACCGGACTGGTGAAGCCCTCGTCGGCCCATGTGGGGATGCCGGGCAGGCGATCGCTGCGCGGACCGGAGATGATCAGGATCGGCTTCAGGCCGCCCGACTGCAGGCCGCCCGTCATGCCGAGCAGCGAGCCGGCGCCGACATCGATATGGCCGGCCAGCAGGTCGCCCATCATCGCGCCCGTGCCCTTGTAGTTGATGATGTCGAGCTGGGCGCCGGTTTCCTTCTTCAACTGGGCCACCATCAGCTGCCAGCCGGAGCCCACCCCATAGTTGCCGACCGAGACCGGCCGCTTGCGGGCCAGCGCCAGCACCTCCTTGAAGTTGTTGGCGGGCAGGTTCTTGTTGGCCACCATCACGCCGACGCCCGTGCTGACCGCCGCGATCGGCAACAGATCTCGCGACGGATCGATCGGCGGCTTGCGCAGCAGCACCGGCGCCTGCGCGAGCTGGCTGTGCAGCGTAAACAGCAGCGTGTAGCCGTCGGGCTCGCTGCGCGCCACGGTCTCGGCGGCGATCATGCCGACGCCGCCGGGCTTGTTTTCGACCACCACGGGCACCTTCAGCACGCCGGTGAAATACTCGGCGAACGCGCGCGCCGTGCTGTCGTTGGACGAGCCGGGCGCTTGCGCGGCGATGATCCGGATCGGCCGGGCCGGCCAGTTCGCGGCGCGTGCCGACGCGACCGGCCACGGCAGCACGGCAAGGGCGGCACCAGCGCGCAGCAGGCGACGGCGTTGGCCGTCGACCAGCCATTGGGGTGGGTTGTCAGCCTTCATATCGTCTCCGTATCGTTGTTATCACTGCGCGGCCGTCTGTCGCGGCCGCCAGCCGCGCCGAAGCGGGCGCTACATGCCGATCAATGCGGCCCGCTCGACCAGATTCCGGACGATGCGGATCGACGCGATGTCGATCATCTTGCCGTCGTACTGGACGGCGCCCAGGCCCTGTGCGAGCGCGGCGTCGTAGGCGCGCATCATGTCGCGGGCGCGAGCGACATCGTCCGGCGAGGGCGAGAACACCTGCTGCGCCAGTTCGACCTGCGACGGGTGGATTGCCCACTTGCCGGCCATGCCGAGGATCATCGCGCGCCGCGCTTCCTGCAGATAGACGTCCGGGTCGCGGAAGTCCGCGAAAGGACCATCGACCGCATCGAGCCGGTGAGCACGCGCGGCGATCGTCAGCCGGTGGCGCTGGTAGTGCCAGATATCGCCCGGATAGCCGCCGCTGCCGCCGATATCGCGCACCGACACGCCCTGGCTGGCCGAGTAGTCGCCCATGCCGAAGATCAGGCATTCGAGCCGGGGCGTGGACGCCGCAATGGCTTCCACGTTCATCATGGCCTCGACCTCTTCGATCAGCACGTCGATGCCGATCCGATGCGGCAGCTTGAGCTTGATCTCCATCATCGTCAGCAGCTTGTCGACGAACTGCACGTCGGCCGCGCTCATCGCCTTGGGCAGCATGATGACGTCCAGGTTGGCGCCGGCGCCTTCGACCACGTCGATGATGTCCTCGTAGGCGTATTCGGTGGTCAGGTCGTTGACGCGCACGCAGCGCGTGGTCCTGCCCCAGTCGAGCCCGTTCAGCGCGTCGACGATCTTTGCCCGCGCTGGCCGCTTCTCGGCCGGCGCGACGGCGTCCTCGAGATCGAGGAACACGAAGTCGACGTCCATCGCGGCGGCCTTGCTCATCATCTTCTCGCTCGAGCCCGGCACCGAAAGCTGGCAGCGGCGCAGGCGCCGCGGTCGTTGTTGTGCATCCCTTTGCATCGCGGTATTTGCTCCTTGGTGGTATGCGCTGTCGCCCGGCGGACCATGGCGATCCAGCGTGTCAGGGCCGCAGCGCGGCAATCTCGGTTGCGGTGAAGCCAAAGTCCGTCAGCGTCCGTTCGGTGTGTTCGCCGACCATCGGGGCTCGGCGCCGCACCGCGCCGGGCGTCGCGCTCATGCGCACCGGCGTTCCGGCGACCGTCAGTGGCCGTGCCGCGCCGGGCTGCTCGACTTCGACCAGCATGCCGCGCGCGCGAAAGTGCGGGTCGGCGAAGATGTCCCGCGCATCGAACACCGGGCCGAACGGAATCTCGCCGCCGAGTTCGTGCGCCAGTTGCTGCTTGGTAAAGCGCCGGGTCCACGCGGAGACGATCTCGTCGACCGTTTCGCGATGCGCGACGCGGGCGTCGTTGGTGGCGAAGCGCGGATCGTGCTGCAGTTCGGGCCGCTGCATCCGCGCGACCAATAGCGCCCAGAAGCGGTCGTTCGGCACGCCCAGGCTGACGTGGCCGTCGGCGGCGGGAAACAGTCCGAACGGGCACAGCAGCGGGTGGCCGTTGCCCTCAGGCCCCGGCGCGTTGCCGGTCACGCCATACTGGAACACCAGCCGCTCACAGATGGCCAGCACCGCATCGACCATCGCGACGTCGACGAACTGGCCCTGGCCTGTACGTTGCGCGCGCCAGCATGCGGCCGCGATGCCATAGGCAAGGAACATGGCAGGCACGATATCGCCGATGCCGGGGCCGATCTTGGTCGGCGGGCCGCCGCGGCGCGCTCCGGTGATCCCCATGATGCCGCCCATGGCCTGGGCGACCGGATCATAGGCCGGCCACTCGGCGTAGGGGCTCGCGCCGCTGCGCGGATCGCCGAAGCCCCGCAGCGTTGCGTAGACCAGCCGCGGGTTTTCGGCGGCCAGCGTCTCGTAGCCCAGGCCGAGGCGGTCCATCACGCCCACGCGATAGTTCTCGACCAGCACGTCGGCCTGCCGTACCAGCCGCAGCAGCGCATCGCGGCCGGCGGGCTGCTTCAGGTCCAGCTCCACCGATTCCTTGTTGCGGTTGATCGACCCGAAGTAGGCACCGTATCCCCGCTGCTCCAGGCGCAGCGCGCCATCGAGATGCGGGCCGTTGCGGCGCGTCAGGTCGCCGCCTGGCGGTTCGATCTTGATCACGCGCGCGCCCTGGTCGGCCAGCATCATCGACGCATACGGTCCGGCCAGCATCTGGGTCAGGTCGAGCACGACCAGGCCGTCGAGCGCGCCGGCGGGACGCTCGTTTCGGCTCATCGCTCGCCCCAATGGCTCTTGCGCTTGAGCAGCACCGTGCGATCGGCCTGCACGCACAGCTTGTCGTGCTGGTTGATGCCGTAGTGGCGAAAACGGACGAGGCCCGCGTCCGCGCGGCCGGGCGCGTCTTCCACCGCCAGCACCTCGGAGTAGGCGTACAGCGTGTCGCCATGGAAGACGGGATGCGACAGCCGGATCTTGTCCAGGCCGACTTCGCGCAGGCATTGTTCCGCGGTGTCCTGCGCGGCGAGGCCAAGCACCATCGACAGATTGATGCCGCCGAACACCACCCGCTGCGAGAAGATGCCATTGGCCGCGCGCCGCATCGCGTCCTCGTTGAAATGGCCCTCGGCGGTGTTCATCACCATATTGGTCAGCAGCACGTTGTCCATCTCGGTCACGGTCTTGCCGCGCGCGTGGCGGATCAGCATGCCGGGCGAGAAGTCCTCGAAGTAGCCGTCGTGGCTGGTCAGCGCATGCGTCTTCATGCCGTGGCCCTCCCGGCGCCCTGGCGCTGGTCGAAGGCGCGGCTGGCGATCATGGCCTCGACCTCCGATCGTCCCAGCAGGCTGTTGGCGATGATGCGCTGCTGGATTTCCGAGGTGCCCTCGAAGATCTTGGTCAGCCGCGCGTCGCGCCAGTAGCGCTCGACCGGGAACAGCCTGGTATAGCCGGCGCCGCCGAAGACCTGCAGCGCGGTCGAGGTCACGCGCTCGGCCATCTCCGAGGCGAAGTACTTGACCATCGACGCTTCCTTGTCGCAACGGCGGCCGCTGTCGATCTCGTTGCAGACGTAGTACAGCAGCTGGCGCGCCGCCTCGATTTCCGTCGCCATGGTGGCGATCTTGAAGCGGATCGCCTGGTACTCGGCGATCGGCATGCCGAACTGCCGGCGCTCCAGCGAGTAGGCGATGGCATCCTCGAGCGCGCCCTGGGCCAGTCCGATCGCACGCGCCGCGGTATGCGCGCGGGCGCCCTCGAGACCCTTGGCCATCAGCAGGAACGCCTTGCCTTCGCCGCCCATCAGGTTGCGGGCGGGGACGCGCACGCCATCGAGCGCCAGTTCGAAGGTCTTCCAGCCGAAGTAGCCGATCTTGGGAATCGGCGAGCCAGTCATGCCCGGCGGAAAGCTGCCGCGTTCCTTCTCGATCATGAAGCAGGAAATGCCTTCCCAGCGCTTGTCCGGGCTTGGCGGCGGCGAGGTGCGGGCGAACAGGATCAGGTAGTCGGCGCCGTCGGCAAAGGTGCACCAGTACTTGTTGCCGGTCAGCACCCATTCGTCGCCGTCGCGCTCGGCCCGGCACGAGATCGAGGCCAGATCCGAGCCGGTGTCGGGCTCCGACAGCGCACTCGCGTTCAGGAATTCGCCGCGGACCACGCGCGGCAGATAGGCTTGCCGCATGTCCTCGGGCATGGCCTTCATGATCCAGCCCCCCTGGGCGCGCGCGACGATGGACGCGACCGACATCCAGCCGCGCGACAGCTGCTCGCAGATCAGGCAGTACTCGAAGATGCCAAGGCCGAGGCCGCCGTACTGCTCCGGAATCGTGATGCCGAAATACCCCATCTCCGCCATCTTGTCGCGCAGATCCATGGGGATCTCGGCATCCGGGCCGTCGAGGGCGTTGGCGACGGGCAGCACCTCCTTCATGGTGAACTCGCGCGCCGCCTCCCGGATCATCTGGCGCTCTTCCGTCATGTAGCCCTTGCCGTCTGCCGATATGGTCATGCCCTGGTCCTCACAAGATTCGAACGTTTGAACTCGATCACCGCTTCGCCGCGCTGGTTGGTGCCCCGCGTGTGCCAGGTCACGATGCCGTAGCCGGGACGGTTGCTGGCGAGCCGCCGCGCGACCACCTCGGAGCTGGCGTACAGCGTGTCGCCCGGGTAGACGGGCTGCCCGTAACTGAGCTCGTCGACGCCGAGGAAGGGCCCCCCGCCTTCCGACAGGTCCTCGACCGACAGGCCGAAGACGGTGTTGAACACCAGCAGCGGATTGACGGGAATGCGCGGGTGTCCGGTGGCTTCGGCCACCGCGGCATTGGTGTATTGCGGGTTGTAGTGCAGCGTCAGCACCGAGAACAGCGTGTTGTCGGCTTCGCTGACGGTGCGGCCCCAGTGATGGGTAAAGGCGCGCCCGGGCTCGAAGTCCTCGTAGCGATTGCCGCGGACGCGCAGCCTGGCCTCGGATTTGAGCCGCGCCACGATCGGGTCCATGGAAGCGGTGTCCTGGGATGTCATCGGATTGCCTCGAACAGGGGGTCAAGGGAAGGGAGCCGGTCCAGCATTTGCACCGCATCGGCCAGGCGGCGAAAGCGCGCGCCGCCGAGCACCGGCGTGACGATGGCCTCGGCCTTGGCCAGCAACTGCTGCCACTGCCGGTCGAGATCGGTGGCGGGCACCGCGACGTTGGCGCTCTCGCGCACGGTGCGGCCGTCGCGCGTGCGAATCTCGACCACGGCAGTGTTGCGGTCTCCGCCCTGATCGGTGCGCAGCGTGACCCGTTCGCGAGCGCGCGCAAGGCGAGGGTCGGTGGCCTGCTGGTCGGTGTAGTTGCCCAGGGACGCGGTCGATACGCCGTCGAGCGCCATCGCCGCAAGATGCTGGATCGCGAACTTGATCTCCAGGCCCGTGCGCGGTTGCGCGATGTCGCAGACGCCGCGATGCGGCCCGGACACGAGAATGGCCATCGTCTGCATGTCGTCAAGGCCGATGCCATGCTTGCGGCGCGCCTGCGCCACGGCTTCCAGCGTGGAGTGGGTCAGATAGCAGGACGCGTGGTACTTGAACAGCGTCTTCTCGATCGCCATGGTGCCGCGCGGCTCGAACTGCGTGGGCAAGGGATGACTATCCGGCGCCTGCGTGGCGGCAAATCCCTGGGCGCATTCCAGCGCGGCGGTGTTGGCGGTGAAGCCGCGCGCCGCCAGCCGGGCCGCCATCACGCCATGCATCGCCGCCTTGCCGGCATGCAGCGGCTTTGCCATCGTGCCAAACATGCATTTGAGGCCGGCCGCCTGCGTGGCCGCCAGACCGAGCGCGTGGGCGCTGCGATCGGGGTCCAGCCGCATCAGCCGCGCGCAGGCCGCCGCCGCGCCGATGGCGCCGGTCGTTCCAGTGGGATGCAGACCGAAGCGGTACTGCGCATCGCCAATCCGCTCGCCGATGCGCGATTCCACCTCGTGCCCGATCACCAGCGCGCGCAGCAGGTCCATGCCGTCGGCGCGTTCCAGTTCTGCGACGGCGAGCGCGGCGGGAGCGACCGGTACGGTGGGGTGGCCACGCATCGCGGAAGCGACGTCATCGAAGTCGAGCGCGTGGCCCGCGGCCCCATTGATCAGCGCGGCATCGGCGACATGCGCGCGGCTGCCGGCCAGCACGGTACACGGCGCGTTCGTGCCGCCGCCGTGTTCGGCGGCCAGCATCCTGACCAGCGGCTCGTCGTTGGCGGCGATCGCTACCGCCAGCCAGTCCAGCAGCGCGTGGCGGGCCCAGAGCAAGGCCGCCGGGCGGATTGCGGTGTCGTCGACCGTACTGATCCACTGCGCCATCGCGGCGGTAAAGCCGGGTGCTGCCTGATCCGATCGTTCCATGTCCACCTGTTCGATGCGCCGCGATTTGCGAGCGGCGGTTGTTGCGGGTGGGGGCAGTATCGGCCGGCCGGGCTTCGGCGGGCATCACATATGTGATGGTTGACGATGGCCGCCATTCATCACGTATGTGATGGCGGGATGACGGACGGAAGGGCAGACTGCAGGTCGCGCGGTCGCGTACCGCCTGTCCTCCAGCCAACTTCGATATCCAGACCATGACCGACGATTCCATTCGCCTGCGCCGCTCCGTTCTCTACGTTCCCGCTGCCAACGCCCGCGCCATCGACAAGGCAGCCACGCTGCCATGCGATGCGATCGTGTTCGATCTCGAGGATGCGGTGTCGCCGGCGATGAAGGGCGCCGCCCGTGGACAACTTGCACAGGCCCTGTCCGCACGGGACTTTGACGGGCACGAGATCGTGCTGCGCGTCAATGCGCTGGGCACGGCCGAGTTCGAGCAGGATCTGTTGCTCGCCGCCAGCGCGCGCGTCGACGCGGTACTGCTGCCGAAGGTCGGGGACGACGCCGATGTCGTGGCGTTCGCCCGCGCCTGCGCGGCGCTGGCGTGGGACAAGCCGGCGGCGCTATGGGCGATGGTGGAGACGCTGCAGGCGATCCATCGGCTCGACGCGATCGTCGCGGCAGGGCGGGCGGCGACGCCCCGCCTCGAATGCCTGGTGATCGGCACCAACGATCTGGCCAAGGACACCGGTGTATTTGCCGGCGAGGAACGCCGCTATCTGTTGCCCTGGCTGATGCAGGCCGTGCTGACGGCGAAGCGCCACGGGGTCGACATCCTCGACGGCGTCTGGAACGACTTCGGGGACCAGGCCGGCTATGCCGCGGAGTTGACGCAATCGGTGCGGATGGCCTTCGACGGCAAGACGCTGATCCACCCGTCGCAGATCGATGCCGCCAACGCGGCATTCGCCCCGTCGGCACAGCAGGTAGCGGAGGCCGGACGGATCGTTGCCGCGTTTGCGGCAGACGCGCACGCCAATGCGGGTGTGATCAATCTGGACGGCAAGATGGTCGAGCGGCTGCATCTGGAGCAGGCGTCGCGGCTGCTGGCTCGCCACGAGGCGATCGTGCAGGCAGAACTGCGGCGAAGCGGGGCAACGCAGAACGCCTAGCAGTTTCGCGCGACCGCCAGCACCGCGGGCAGCAACTGCTTGCGGCGCGCGTGCAGCCGCGCCACCGGCCCGCCGGTACCGATGCCCAGCCATTGGCCGCGGATCGGCGTCGCCAGCAGCGTCGCCAACACGCCGGCGCCCGGCGTGGCCAGGTTCGCGGATTCGTAATAGCCTTGTTCGCGCGCCTGCCGCACGGCGCGCATGGTATCGGCCAGCCGCGCCGGCGGCCATGCCGGTTTGTGCTCCGCGTTATAGCGTCGCAGCAGGCGGCCCACCTCGTCGTCGTTCATCCGGCTCATCAGCATGATGCCGATCGCGGTCAGGTGCATCGGGCGCATGCCGCCGGATACGGCGGTAAGCCGAAGCGCATGCGGGGACTCGATGACCGACAGGTACTGCAGCATGATGCCGCTCTGGCGGCCAAGCAGCACGGTCTCGCCGGTTTCTTCGGACAGCCGCCGCATGGCGTCATGCACGGTGGCACTGGCGCCATGCTTGCGCGTGGTCCAGTCGCACAGGAACGACACGCGAACAGAGGGACAGAAGGTCCGTGCCTGCGCGTCGAACTCCATATAGCCGCGGGCCACCAGCGTGCGCACCAGCATCGAAACGCTCGATTGCGGTATGCCGAGCTTCTCGACGATTTCGCTGACCCGCAACGGCCGGCGCTCGCGCTCGAACAGCTCGAGCAGATCGAAGACCCGGTTCGCTGACTTCACCATGCCTGCATCCATCGACTGTCTCCCATGCCGCGCAGCCTGGGCTGCGGGTCATTCTGATGTTGGTGCGTATGGTAAACCGGGGCGTTTCGCCTGCGATGGAGACGTGCGCCGGTCAGTGTCCAAGGTGTTCATTGCTTCGAGCGCCGCCGGCTCGCGCGCGGGCCCGGAAGCTTTCGCGGTGTTTAGACTTTCCGATCTGGAACTGTCATCTACTCTAATGATCGCTGTAGATCATTTCCGGAATGGCATACATTGCTCCCACCGGGCCGCGCCAGATCGCCGATCTGCCGGCCCGCATCGTTGTGAGAGCCATGAACGCCCGCCATCTTTCCTACCTTCCAAGCCGTGCCGTGATCCGCGAGGTCGGCCTGCGCGATGGGCTGCAGAGCGTGCAGACCATCGTGCCGACCGAGCACAAGCGCGAATGGATTCGTGCCGCCTACGAGGCCGGCCTGCGTGAAATCGAGATCGGATCGTTCGTACCGGCGCGGCTGCTTCCGCAACTGGCCGATACGGCCGAGCTGCTGGACTTCGCCGGCACTCTGCCGGGATTGTTCTGCTCGGTGCTGGTGCCGAACCTGCGCGGTGCCGAGCTGGCGCTGGACCACGGCGCCGACCTGATGCTGGTGCCGCTGTCGGCAAGCCACGCGCACAGCCTGGCGAACCTGCGCAAGACCCCCGACGAAGTGGTGGCCGAAGTGGCCCGCATGCGCGCGGCCCGCGATGCCGCCGGTGCCCGCACGTTGATCGAAGGCGGGATCGGCACGGCCTTCGGCTGCACGATCCAGGGGCACGTCGACGCGGAGGAGGTATTGCGTCTGATGCAGGCGCTGCTCGATGCCGGCGCGGACCGCGTCAGCCTCGCCGATACGGTGGGCTATGCCGATCCAGCGCACGTCGCATCGCTGTTCGAACGCGCTGTCGCGATCGCCGGCGACCGGCTATGGTGCGGCCACTTCCACGATACCCGGGGACTCGGGTTGGCCAATGTCTACGCTGCGATGCAGGCCGGCGTGAACCGCTTCGACGCCTGCCTTGGCGGTATCGGTGGCTGCCCGCATGCGCCGGGCGCCAGCGGCAATGTCGCATCCGAAGACCTGGCCTATATGCTGGGCAGCATGGGCATCGACACCGGTCTCGATATCGGCGCGCTGCTGCGCCTGCGCGGGCGGGTTGCGGGCTGGCTTGCTGGCGAGACCTTGCACGGCACGTTGTGGCGCGCCGGCTTGCCGAAGACATTCCCCGGCGTCGACGCCGGCCACGATGCCGGCCTTGATGTGCCGAGCCACTGTGGCGCGGCAACTTCCTCGACTTTCGACGCCTGATCGCCGCCAATTGGCTCATATCATGACGCAAAGCAATGAATCCCTGCCGCTTGCTGGCATCCGCGTGGTCGAGTTCACCCATATGGTGATGGGGCCGACCTGCGGCATGATCCTCGCCGACCTCGGCGCCGAGGTGATCAAGGTCGAACCGCCGGGCGGCGACAAGACGCGCAATCTGCCGGGCCTGGGCATCGGGTTTTTCCGCGCCTTCAACCGCAACAAGAAAAGCGTGGTGCTCGACATCACGACCGACGAGGGCCGGGCCACCGCGGCGGAACTGGCCGCGCAGTGCGACGTGCTGCTGGAGAACTTCCGTCCCGGGCTGATGCAGAAGCTCGGCCTGGACTACGGCACGCTGTCGAAGTCCTGCCCGCAGCTGATCTATGTCTCGCACAAGGGCTTCCTGCCGGGGCCGTACGAGAACCGGCTGGCGCTGGACGAGGTGGTGCAGATGATGGGCGGGCTGTCGTACATGACCGGCCCGAAGGGGCGGCCCTTGCGCGCCGGCACCTCGGTCAACGACATCATGGGCGGCATGTTCGGCGCGATCGGCGTGCTCGCCGCGCTGCGCGAACGCGATCGCACGGGGCGCGGCCAGGAGATCCAGAGCGCGCTGTTCGAGAACTGCGTGTTCCTCGCCTCGCAGCATATGCAGCAGTACGCGATGACCGGCGAGGCGCCGCCGCCGATGCCATCGCGCGTATCGGCCTGGAGCGTCTACGACGTCTTCACGCTGGCCGACGACGAGCAGCTGTTCATCGGCGCGGTCAGCGACAAGCAGTTCGCCACGCTATGCACGGTTCTGGAGCGGCCCGACCTGCTCGACGTGCCCGAGTACGGCAGCAATGCCTCGCGCGTCGCCGTGCGGCCGCGGCTGCTCGAGCAGCTCGGCGGCATCCTGCGGCATCACCGCGTCGCCGAACTGGCGCCGAAGCTCGAGGCGGCAGGCATTCCCTACGCGCCGATCGTCCGCCCGGATCAGCTGCTCGACGACGTGCATCTGAAGGAGAGCGGGGGAGTGGTGCCGATGCAGGTCGAGGACGGCTCGACGGCGCCGACCGTATTGCTGCCGCTGCTGATGGGGGGCCGCCGTCCCGGCGTCCGCAGTCCCTTGCCGAAGCCCGGCGAGCACAACGACGAAATCCTGGCGCGGCTCGGCAAGGGCGCGCGCTGATATCACCGGGGCGGCCGGGGTGCAAGGCACGCCGGGAAGCCCGAACAGCCTGGACAGGCCGCGGCACAGCGGCCGAACAAGACCCATCCGGAGACAACATCATGCATTCCTCCCGCCCTCGTTCTGTCGCGCCCTCGCTGCCGCGCCGTCGCAACATGATCAAACTGGCGGCCGCGGCCGTCACGTTCGGCATGCTCGGCGCGCCGGCGCTGTATCCGTTCCGCGCCGCCCAGGCGCAGCCGGGGTCCGGCAAGCCGATCCGGCTGATCCTGCCAATCAGCGCGGGTTCGGGCGTCGATGCGATCGTCCGGGCCGCTGCGCCGGCGCTTGGCAAGGCGCTCGGCCAGCCGGTCGTCATCGAGAACATGCCCGGCGCGGGCGGCATCACCGGTACGGCCGCTGTGGTCAAGGCGGCCCCGGACGGCACCACGCTAGGCATGGTGTCGAACAACCATGCGATCAATCCCAGCGTGTTCAAGTCGATGCCGTTCGACGCGATCAAGGACATCACGCCGATCAGCGTGCTGGGCGCGACCTCGCTGGTGCTGGTAGTCAACCCCAAGGTGCCGGCGCGCAACGTCAAGGAACTGGTCGCGCTGCTGAAGACCAGGCCGGACGAATACAACTACGCGTCCTCCGGCAACGGCACCGTGATTCATCTGGCCGGCCAGATGTTCCTGGAGGAGGCGGGCATCAAGGCGCGCCATATTCCGTACAAGGGCACCGGCCCGATGGTCACCGATCTGCTGTCGGGCCAGGTGCAGATGGGCGTGGTCGCGTTGAACGCCGCGCTGCCGCATCTGAAGGCGGGCACGCTGCGTGCGATTGGGCTGTGCGGCGCGACCCGTTCGCAGGCTGCCCCCGATATCCCGACCATCGCCGAACAGGGCTTGCCCGCTTACGACATCGAGGGCTGGTTCGCGCTCGTCGGTCCGGCCAACATGCCGCCCGCCGAAGTCCAGCGCCTGCACGACGCCTTCGCCAAGGCCTTCACCAGCCCCGAGGTGGTCGAGGCGCTGAAGAAGCAGGCGACCGCCACGCGCCCGACCACGCCGGCGCAGGCGGCAAAGTTCTTCGCTAGCGAGGTCGCGCGTTATGCCACGCTGGTCAAGAAGGCCAACGTGTCGATCGAATAGCGTGACGCGTCGCGCGTCACGCGGGCCTTTCTTCTCCCTACCAACGCATCATCGAACATGGCTCTCTACCAGCTCGGCGACCTGACGCCGTCCATCTCCGACACCGCCTTCGTTGCGGATCAGGCCACCGTCATCGGCAACGCGCAGCTTGGCGAGCAGGTCACCGTCTGGCCCGGCGCGGTGATCCGCGCCGATAACGAAGCGATCGCGATCGGCGATGGCTCCAACGTGCAGGAGGGCGCCGTGCTGCATACCGACCCGGGCTTCCCGCTGCGGATCGGTACCGACGTCACCATCGGTCATCAGGCAATGCTGCATGGCTGCACCATCGGCGATGGCGCGCTGATCGGCATCCAGGCGGTGATCCTGAACAACGCGACGATCGGCAGCGAATCGCTGGTCGCGGCGGGCGCGCTGGTCACCGAAGGCAAGTCCTTCCCGCCGCGATCGCTGATCCTCGGCTCGCCGGCCAAGGCCGTGCGCGAACTCAGCGAAGAAGAAGTGCGCAACCTGCGCGCGAACGCCGCCGACTACGTCAAGCGCGGCGCCGACTACAAGAGCCAGCTGAAGAAACTGGTCTGACCGGGCATTCGGGCCCGACAGGCAGCACCAAGGGGAGACGTCGCGCAAGACGGTCTGCCGGTGCGGGGTGCCGCGGACCGTCACGCCCGGGCTGGCGTTGACGGGGAGAGCGGCGCTGCATCCAGGCCGGTTTGCTTTTTAATGAGAATGAAATATCATTATCGTCCACTCGAATGAGGACGATATCTTGCCCGCCGCCCCACATCCACGACCCCACACGATCCGATGGCACCGGCGCGCCGCCATGGCATTGCTGGCGACGGCGCCAGGCATCTGCGCGGCGCAGCCGGGGGAGGCCGCGCCGGCCGCCGAGCTGGAGGAGGTCACCGTCACCGGCACGCGCGAGCGGGCGTACCGCGCGGTGGTCGCACCTACCGCGAACAAGAGCGATACCGCGCTGAAGGAAACGCCGTTTTCGATCCAGACGGTGACGCGCGAACTGATCGAGGACCGCGGCGTATTCACGCTGGGCGAGGCGATTCGCACCGTTCCCGGTGTGACGGCGCAGGTCGGCTGGGGCGGCAGCAACGACCGCTTTCGGCTGCGCGGCTTCGCGACCTCGGCGAACCTGAAGAACGGCTTTCGACGCAGCGTGTTCGCGCCGGTCGACGAGATGGCCAATATCGAGCAGATCGAAGTGCTGAAGGGGCCTGCGTCCGCGCTCTATGGCCGTTTCGAGCCGGGCGGCGTGGTCAACCTGGTCACCAGGAAGCCGTTGGACAAGCCGCAGCACAGCGTCGAGCTGACCGGCGGCAGCCATGATTTCCGCCGTGTCACGGTGGACAGCACGGGCCCGATCAGCGATTCGCTGAGCTACCGGATCACCGGTTCCTGGCAGGACAACCGCAGCTTCCGCGATTTCGTCGATGCCGAAACGGCGTTCGTATCGCCGGTACTGCAATGGAAGATCGCGCCGCAGACGCGGCTGACCGCGGAGTTCGAGTTCGGCCGCCGGCGCGGCGCCTTCGATCGCGGCTTCGGCAACAGCCCGCTGTTCCTGAACGTACCGATTCACTACAACTATGGCGAGCGGGACGCGCGGCTGGACAACGACAGCGCACTTGGCTCGCTGGTGCTCGATCACCGTTTCGACAACGGCTGGGAACTGCGGGCTGGCGCTCAACGGTCGTACGCGCGCACCGATGCGGTCTGGTATCCGTATGGATTCCCCGCGATCAGCGGCGCCGACAGTTCCGACCCGCAGGTCAATCGCCGCAAGCAGCGCAATATCGACCGGCAGACCGATACCACGCTGATGGCCGAGGCCTCGCGCCGCTTCGAGACCGGCGGCATCGGCCATCGCGTATTGATCGGCGCCGATTACAACTGGGACGAATGGGACTTCAGCGCGCAGGCCAACGTCGGGCCCGGCGGCTTTCCGGTCAATCTGCCGATCGACCTCTACCACCCGGTGCACGGCGCCACTGCGGGACCGCTGCTGCCGTACGATGGTTCGCGCTACACCGGCCGCAATCTCGGCCTGTATGCGCAGGACGAGCTGCAGTTCGGACCGCATTGGCGCCTGCTGCTCGGGCTGCGCTACGACCGCTCGCGCTCGAGCGCGCGGGCGCAGTACCTGCAGGCGGCCGACACGCTGGTCCGGCATGACGATGCGTTGTCGCCGCGGGTGGGCCTGACGTGGACGCCGGTCGAGCCGGTGTCGTTCTACGCGAGCTGGGCGCGCTCCTTCCTGACCGAACCGTCCGGCGGCATGCTGCGCGCCGGCACGCTGCCCGCACCGTCGCGCGGCAAGCAGACCGAGGTCGGTGCCAAGTTGAGCCTGCTGGACGGCCGGCTCGAGCCGACCGTCGCGCTGTTCGACATTCGCCGCAGCAACGGCGTGGTCTCCGATCCGGAGGAATTCAACTATGTGATCCAGGTCGGCGAGCAGCGCAGCCGGGGCTGGGAGATCGACGTGCCCTTCAGCATCACGCCGCGCTGGCGCGTGCTGGCCAGCTACACGCAGTACAAGGCGGAGATCGCCGCCGACAGCAATCCGGCGCTGGTCGGCAAGCTGCTGGCCAATGCGCCGCGCCGCACCGCCAGCATCTGGACCACCTACGATTTCGCCGGTGCTGCCTCTGGGCTCAGTGTCGGCATCGGCGCGACCTATGTCGGCGAAAGGCAGGCCAATACCGAGAACACCTTCGCGCTGCCTTCCTACACGCGCTGGGATGCCAATATCGCGTACCGCTTCGGCAAGGCCCGCCGCTACAAGCTGCAGCTGACGGTGCAGAACCTCGGCGATCGCCGCTACTACGACTCCGGCGGCGCCTTCGTGCCGACCTATCCGGGGGCGCCGCGCACCGTGTTCGCCAGCTTCGGAGCGACGCTGTGACGGTGCTGGCGACCACGGCCCTGTTCGCCGGCCACGGCGGCCGGGCGTTGCTCGGGCCGCTCGATCTTGCGATCCCGAGCGGGCGTTTCGTCTGCCTGCTCGGTGCGAACGGCGCCGGCAAATCGACGCTGATCCGCACGCTGTGCGCGATGCAGGCGCCGGTGGCGGGGCAGGTGCATCTCGATGGCGAGCCGATCCACGCGATGTCCTCCGTGCAGCGCGCGCGGCGTCTTGCGGTGGTGCTGACCGAGCGCGTCGACGGCACGCTGATGCGCGGCTACGAGCTGGCCAGCATGGGACGCTATCCCTATCTCGGGTGGGGAGGCCGGCTGAGCCCGGACGACCATCGGATCGTGCACGAGGCGCTGGCCTGCGCCGGCGCGCTGTCGCTGGCGGATCGGCTCGTCGCCGAGATGTCCGATGGCGAGCGGCAGAAGATCATGATTGCGCGCGCCCTCGCACAGCAGCCTCGCCTGCTGGTGCTCGACGAAGCGACGGCCTTCCTCGACCTGCCGCGCCGCGTCGGCACGATGCAGCTGCTGCTGGATCTCTCCCATCGGAATGGCCTGGCGGTGCTGTTGTCCACGCACGACCTCGAGCTGGCGCTGCGCTATGCCGACGAGCTGTGGTTGATCGACGGCCAGCGGCGGTTGCATGTCGGCGCGCCGGAGGACTTGGCCATCGACGGCGTGCTGGGGACGAGCTTCGCCGCCGACGGTCTGACCTTCGATCTCGAGCGCGCGGAGCTGCGCGTGGGACCGGCGGGAACGCGTGCGATCCGGCTCGAAGGTGGCGGGCTGCGCGCCAGCTGGGCGGCACGCGCGCTGGAGCGGGCAGGGTATGTCCGCGATCCCGCCGCCGCGCTGACACTGCGCGCCGATGCGAGTGGATATGCGCTCGCCGGCGACGACAGCGAGGCGACCCGCTATTCGACGCTCGGCGAGCTGGTCGAGGCGCTGCGTTCGGCGTCGAACGGGACGGCCATCGCGCAGGAGCGGCCGTGAACCGGCGCGGGTTTGCCGCCGCCACCGCCGCGGCAATCGGGCTGACCATGCTGTTATGCGGCTGCACGCGGATCGAAGCGCCGCCGCGCGCCACGTGGCCGAAGCAGGCCGTCGGCGCAGCCGGTCCCACCGCCAATCTCGATGCCGCCTGCGTCGCCGACTATCGTCCCGGGGTCGATTACTTCCCGCACAAGACGACGTTTTCGCATGCGTCGCAACTCGAGGTCGAGTACGGCCCCCACTACAAGCGCGTGCGTTTCACGCCGAGCGTGGGTACCGGTGAACGGCTCGAGTATCTGCTGGTCCAGTGCGGTACGCCGGTCCCGCCGCATCGCGACGAGGTTCCCGTGATCATGGTGCCGATCCAGCGCCTGGTCACCGGCAACGCGGCCATGCTTGGCGCGCTGGACGAACTGGGCCTGGTGGACCGTCTGTACGGCACGGAGAACGTGCGCAGCGTCACGGTGCCGTCGGTGCGGGCCCGGATCGCGCAGGGCCAGGTCCACGACATGTGGGGCTATGGCCATGCCTCGATCGAACAGGCGATGTCGGTGCAGGCCGATGTCTACCTGAGCTTCTATTCGGCCTATCCGCAGGGCAATATGCATCCGCGCCTGTGGGAGCTCGGCGTGCGTGCGATCGCGCAGGCAGACCATCACGAGCCCCATCCGCTGGGACGTGCGGAATGGCTCAAGCTGCTGGCGCTGCTGTCCAATCGCGAGCAGCGTGCCAACACGCAATTCGCGTCGATCGAGACGGCATACCGACGGCTGGCCGAGTTGGCGGCGCGCGCACCGGCTCGCCCTGCGGTGATGTCCGGCTTTGCCGCAGGACGCCAGCGCTTCGAGACGTTCGGCGCGGACAATCAGCGCGCGCGCTTGATCGCCGATGCCGGCGGACGCTATGTGCTCGACGGTGGCGGTACAGGCAGCCTGGTTTACCTGCCGTTCGAGCGCGTCTATGCGCGCGGCGCCGATGCGCCGGCCTGGCTTGGCACGGTGGGAGGGCGCGCCGATATCGAGGCGTGGGTCGCCGCCAGTCCGCTGCACGGGCGCTTTGCCGCGGCTGCCAGCCGCAACGTCCACGCATGGGACCGCGGCTATACCGGCGCCTGGGCGTACCCGTACCAGGACCAGAGCATGACGCAGCCGCATGTCCAGCTTGCCGAGGCCATCGCGGCGCTGCATCCCGAACTGGCGTCGGAAGCCGCCGACGTCCTTGCCGTCTCGCAACAGGACACGCCGGCTTCCGGTCTCACCTCTCGATTCCTGCGGAAACTACCGTGACGACCCTGACTTCTGCCGCGGCTTCGATGCCCCGGACTTCTTCGCGGCGCGGCCCGCTGATCTTTGCCGGCCTGGGGCTCGCCATGCTGGTGCTGCTGGTGTCCGAGCTCACCCTGGGCGCCGTGGCCGTGCCGCTGCCGGCCGTGCTGCAGGCGTTGACCGCACAGCCGATGGAGGCCGAGGTCTGGCGCGATATCGTGCTGGGCTTTCGGCTGCCCCGGGCAATCAATGCGATGGTCAGCGGGGCGGCCCTCGGTGTGTCGGGGCTGCTGTTGCAGACGCTGTTCCGCAATCCGCTCGCCGATCCGTTCGTGCTCGGCATCGTGCACGGCGCGCGGCTGGGCACGGCGTTGCTGGTCACCATCGCCGGCGTCGCGGGCAATGCGTTCCTGCTGCGCTACGGAGTGGTCGGTGACCTCGGCATGGCACTGGCATCGATCGCCGGGTCCACCGCCGTGCTGGCTCTGCTTGCGGTGCTGTCGCGCCGGGTCGGCACGGTGACGCTGCTGATCACGGGCCTGATGCTCGGCTATCTGGCGGTCGGCCTGATCAGCGCCTCGATGCACTTTATCGACGAAACGCAGGCGCGCGCGTTCAAGGCCTGGGACGATGCCAGTTTCGCCGGCGCCACGCGCCGGCAGCTGGAACTGCTGGTGCCCGGCGTGGCGCTCGGCCTGCTCGGCAGCCTGCTGCTGGTCAAGCCGCTGAACGGCCTGCTGCTCGGCGAGCGCTATGCCGAGTCGATGGGGATTCCGGTGGCGCGGGTCAAGCGCGCCGCGTTGCTGGCGACGGCATGGCTGACCGGGCTGGTGACGGCGTTCTGCGGCCCGGTTGCCTTCCTCGGCCTGGTCTCGGCCCAGGTGGCCCGCACGCTGTGGCGTTGCGCGGACCATCGCGTGCTGCTTCCGGGCGCGGCGCTGGTCGGCGCGGTGCTCGGCCTCGCGGCGGATCTGGTGGTGCATCTGCCCTGGAGCCGGCATGTGTTCCACCTGAATGCGGTGATCGGCCTGGTCGGCGCGCCGGTGGCGCTCGCCATGCTGTACCGGACCAAGGCCTTGCATCGGACCGAATGAGAATGCCCGTACGCGCGTCTTTCCCGATACGCGCGTTTTTTGTGTTGAAGTGCAATTAACCGCCAGGATTTTACCCAAACCATCGATCCCGGCATGCAAGGCGAGCGGCTTGGACCGCTGTCGTTGGCAGCGCTAAAATCCGCGGCTTCGATCCTCGCCTTGGACGTCCTGGTGCCGCGTTCCCATTCGTATCACGCCATGATTCAAGCCACGCTGGCGGTGCTGGCGCTGGCCCTGCTTTCGCCGTCGGCGGAAGCTGCAGGCGATCCGCGCGCGGGCAAGGCGGCATTCGACCGCAAATGCGCGTCCTGCCACAAGGTCGGACCGGGCGCGCGCAGCGGCTTCGGTCCGCAGCTCAATGGCATCGTGGGCCGCAAGGCTGGGGCGGCCAGCGATTACCCGTATTCGAATGCGATGCGCGGTTCGGGCATCGTGTGGTCCGACAACACGCTGGCCGCATTCCTCCGTGCACCGGAGCAGGTGGTCCCCGGCAACAAGATGCGCTTCTGGGGAATCGGCAGCGCCAGGCAGATCGAACGATCTGCTGGCGTATCTGCGGCAATTCCAATAGCCTCGCTGTCGTGCCGATTGCTACCGAAGGAGAGTCCCACGATGTTCAGCCATGTCACCGTCGGCGTCGCCGATCTATCGCGTGCTGGAAGGTTCTACGATGCCCTGTTGACGCCGCTGGGCCTGCGCCAGCGTCGGGTCATGCCGGATGGCGGTCCGCCGGCGCTGTGCTGGATCCAGCCGGGTGAGGCGCTGCCGCGCTTCTACGCCTACATCCCGTTCAACGGGCAGCCGGCCACCGCGGGCAACGGCACCATGGTGTCGTTCCTTGCGCCTTCGCCGCAGGCCGTCGAGCAGGCCTATGCGGCCGCGATGGCGGCCGGCGGCACGGACGAAGGCCCACCCGGGCCACGGCCGCATTACGGCGAGGGGTATTTCGGCGCCTATCTGCGCGATCCGGACGGCAACAAGGTCCAGGTGGTCCATCGCGGCGATCTGCCCGCGGCGTCGGCCTGAAGGACCGTCGCCGCCGATTCCGATGAGGGCAGCGGGGCGGCGGCCCACTCAGCGCCGCATCTGCGATGCCGCCACGAATGCGACCAGCGCGATGGCGGCCAGGCCGCTGCCCGTCATCACGACGCCTTGCCATCCGGCCTGTGCGTACACGAAGCTGGCTACCGCCGAACCGGCCGCGCCGCCGATGAAGATCGCGGTCATGTACAGCGCGTTCAGGCGCGCACGGCTGGCGGCATCGAGCGCATAGATCGCGCGCTGGCCCAGCACCATGTTCATCTGCACGGCGAAGTCGAGCACGATGCCGGTGGCGGCGAGGGCGTAGACGCCGTAGGGGCCGGTGGCCAATCCCGGCACAAAACTCAGCGCGGCGAGCGCCATCGCGGCGAGGGACGCGATACGGGTGTGTCCGGCATCGGCAAGGCGTCCGGCGATCGGCGCCGCGACGGCGCCCAGCGCGCCAACCAGTGCGAAGATTCCGATCTGCGCTTGCGACAGGCCGTGGCGGCTGGCCAGTTCGAGCGGCACCGCGGTCCAGAACAGGCTGAAGGCGGCGAACAGCAGGCCCTGGTACAGCGCACGCTGGCGCAGCAGCGGAAAGCGCGCCAACAGATGCCACAGCGAAACCAGCAGTTGGCCATAGCGCGCACGGTGTTCCGGCGCGCGGCGCGGCAGCGTCAGCGCGATGATCGCCACGGTGGCCAGCGTCATCGCCGCCGCGGCGACAAAGACCGCGCGCCATCCCAGCGCCTCGGCCAGCAGGCTGGACAGCGGCCGCGCCAGCAGGATGCCGGACAACAGTCCGCCCATGATGGTGCCGACCGTGCGGCCGCGCGTGGCCTCCGGTGCCAGATGCGCGGCCAGCGGAATCAGGATCTGCACGCTGACCGAACTCAGCCCCAGCAGCAGCGACACCAGCAGGAAAGGACCGGGCTGCGTCGACAGCGCCGCGGCGACCAGGCTCGCCGTGGCCGCCGTGCCGCTGAGCAGCAGCAGCCGGCGGTTTTCGTAGAGGTCGGCGAGCGGCACCAGGAAGAACAGCCCGACCGCATAGCCGATCTGTGTCAGCGACACGATCAGGCTGGCGTTGCTTGCGGACAGGCCGATCTGCGGGCCGATCAGTTCGATCAGCGGCTGCGCGTAATACAGATTGGCCACCAGCACCCCGGCGCAAAGCGAGAACAATGCGACCAGCGTGGCGGGCATTGCAGGCGCGTGGGAAGCCGATGGGGCGAGAGCGGAAGGAGCGGGCATGTTGATGGCCTCGGACTTGTCGGTTGGAATGTCCGAAGCTTAGGGGGACGGGTCGTTGCGGTGAATGCCATGCCGGCGCAAATCAGCGTTGCGCCCAAGACAATGCGTCGCGTGCGGGCGTCAGCAGCGGCCCTGCGCCAAGGCCGGCAGCCCCTCCAGGAAGGCGAGAAAGGCGGCGATACGGCGGGAGCCACGCTGGTTCGGCAGATACAGCGCCGACACGCCGCTGCTGACCTGATCCGGGTTGACGGTCCAATCGTCGAACAGGCGCCGCAGTCGTCCCGCCTCGATATCGGCATCGGTGACCCAGTCCGGCAGCAGGCCGATCCCGGCACCGGCCAACACAAGCTCGTGCAGCACGTCGATGTTGTTGCTGCGGAAATGGCCCCGGACCGGCACGATTTGCCGTTCCCCATCCCGCTCGAACGTCCAGACCTGATCACGCGCACCGTAGCCGAAGCGGAAGCGCAGGCAGGCATGGCCGACCAGATCCTCGGGAAGCGACGGCGTGCCATGCCGCTGCAGGTAGGCGGGACTCGCGACCACATGCCGGCGGAACGTGCCGATCTGTCGCGCGATGACATTGTCGTACGACGAGGCATTGCCGATGCGCACCGACAGGTCGAAGCGGTCGCCGAGCAGATCGACGATGTCGTCGGTCAGCGTCACCTCCAGCTCCAGCTGCGGATACCGTTCGAGCAGCGCGCCCAGATGCGGGGCGATGCAGCGGCGGCCAAAGGCGACGGGAAGCGACACGCGCAACTGGCCCACCGGTATGTCGCCGCGGTCGGCGATCAGCGCATCGGCTTCCTCGACTGCCTCGAGAATCCGTCGGGCCTGCTGATAGTAGGCGGCGCCCGCCTCGGTGACGGTGACCTGGCGCGTCGAGCGGTTCAGCAGCACTGCGCCGAGCGATTGCTCGAGGCCGTCCAGCGCGCGCGTCACCGACGAGGTGGCCAGGTCCAGCCGCCGCGCCGCGGCGGAAAAGCCTTTGGCGTCGACGGTCTCGACGAACATCTTCAGCGCAAGCAGTTTGTCCATCGGGTTCAGCGTCCGGCGTTGCCGGTGTTTGTTCGGTTCGGATACATCGCCGGCATGATACGTGCGAAGCGAGGGAGAGGCGAGGAAGAGGCGAGGGCCTAGTCGAGAAACAGGTCTGCAATGACCGAACGCAGCCAGCGATTGGCCGGGTCCTGGTGATAGCGCTCGTGCCAGTGCTGCTTGATCGAGAAGGTCGGCAGCGGGAAGGGCGGGGCCAACGCCTTGACGTTGGCGATACCCATCAGCATCTGCGCCACGCGCTCCGGCACCGTGGCGACCAGGTCGGTATTGGCCAGCAGATTGCCCAGCCCCGGCAACGTCGGCAGCGACAACGCGACGTTGCGCGTGACCCGCCGCCGCGCCAGCTCGCGTTCGAGCAGTTCATGGCCGGTGCCCGCGGCGGTGATCGCCACATGTTTTTCGCGCTTGAACAGCGTGGCCGTCATGCGCCGCTCGACTCGGGGATGGTCCTGCCGCACGACGCAGGCAAAGCCCTGATTGAACAGGCGTTGCTGATAGAAGCCTGCCTCCAGCTCGGGCATGAATCCCACGGCGAGGTCCGACGCCCCGGTTTCGAGCTCCTTGGGTGTCTCCGTCGAGATTCGCATCACTTCCACGCGAATCGCAGGCGCCAGTGTATTGAGCCGGTTCATCAGTCCCGGCAGAAACTGCAGGTGCGAGATATCCGTCATGCTGATGCGGAAGGTGCGTTCCGAACGCGGCGGGTCGAACACCACCTGCTGCTGCGTGGCGGTGCGCAGGATCGCCAGCGCCTGCCGGAATGGCTGGATCAGCGTCTCCGCATGCGGGGTCGGCAACATGCCTTCGGCGGTCCGGACGAACAGCGGATCGCCGAACTGACGGCGCAGCCGGCCCAGCGCCAGGCTGACCGAGGTCTGCGGCAGGCCCAGATGTTCGCCCGCGCGGGACACGCTGCGGGTCTTGTAGACCTCGTCGAAAACGGCCAGCAGCTTCGTATCCATTATTGAAAATCCCGCTTGAGCCTATGTCGGCCATTGCATGGACGCCATAGTGCCATTGCCCTAATCTTGCCGCAAGGCGCCACCGGACAGCGCGCCGCATACAGACAGGACATTGTTGGAGACATTGCATGCAGACAGGCAAGCTGGGGAGATGGCTCGCTTGTACCGCGCTGGCTGCACTGCCCGCGGTATCGACGCTTTCCCATGGGCAGGACTGGCCGAGCGGTCCGGTGCGGGTGATTGTGCCGTTCGCGGCGGGCTCGACGCCGGACATCACCGCGCGGCTGATCGGCGAACGGCTGACGGCGCGCCTGGGGCAGCCGATGGTGGTGGAGAACAAGACTGGCGCCGCCGGCAATATCGGCACCGACGCCATCGCCAAGGCCAGGCCCGATGGCCAGGTGATCGGACTCAGCATCGCCGGTCCGCTGGCCGTCAATTCGCTGCTGTACCGCAAGATGCCGTATGACCCGGCGCGCGACCTGCAGCCGGTGACCATCGCGACCAGCCAGCCCGCGGTGCTGGTGGTGGCCAACCGCGTGCCGGCGGGCAACGCCGCCGAACTGCTGGCGCTGCTGAAGAAGCAACCGAAGGCATTGAGCTATTCGTCGATGGGCGCGGGCACGATCTCGCATCTGGCGGTAGCGGCGCTGGCCGCGCGCAGTGGGGCCGATCCGGTTCACGTGCCGTATCCCGGCTCCGGTGCCGCGGTCACCGCGGTGATCGCCGGCGACGTCGACATGGCGATCCTGCCGGCGGCCACCGTGATGCCGCATGTCAAGAGCGGCCGCATCAAGGCGCTCGCGGTCGCGAGTGCGAAGCGTTCGCCATCGCTGCCGGACCTGCCGACGCTGGCGGAGGCCGGCATCGCGGACGTACAGGCCGATGCGTGGATCGGTTATGTGGTGCCGGCCGGTACGCCGGCGCCGATCGTCAGGCGGCTGCACGACGAGATCGTCGCCGCGCTGGCCGAGCCGGCGCTGCGCGAAAAGATGCGCCTTCAATATATGGACCCGGTCGGCAACACGCCCGACGCGTTCCGCCGCGTGATGGCGGAGGACGTCGCGCGCTGGAAGCCGGTCATTGAAAAACATGGGATTCGGCTGGACTAGCATGGCAACGACGATGGAAGAACTGGATCGCGGGGACACGTTGACGGAGGCGCGGCGCGACGTCCCGGTGCTCGGCCCCTTTGACGTGGTGGTACTGGGCGGCGGCCCCGCCGGCATCAGCGCAGCCGCGGCAGCCGCCTGCAATGGCGCGCGGGTGTTGCTGGCCGAACGCTACGGCTTCCTCGGCGGCATGGGCACCGCCGCCGGCGTGACGAACTTCTGCGGCTTGCATGCCAACGTGTTTGGCGACATCCGCCAGGTCGTGCATGGCGTCGCGGATGACCTGCTGATGCGGATGCGCAGGCTCGATGGCCTGAACGAACCGCATCTGGTGCTCGGCAAGATCCACGCGCAGGCCTACGACATGTCGGCGTTCAAGTGCGCCGCCGATGCGCTGCTGGCCGATCACGGAGTCCAGTTGCTGTTCCATGCGCTTGCGGCAGGCGTCGTTCGTCATGCGGACGGCGGCCTCGACGCGCTGCTGCTCGAGACCAAGTCCGGCCGCGTCGCGGTGCGCGCGCGCTGTTTCATCGATTGCTCCGGCGATGCCGATATCGCCCACTGGGCCGGTGTGCCCACCGAGAAGGGCGACGGGCACGGACATATGCTGTATCCCACGCTGATGTTCCGCGTCGGCAATGTCGACGCGCAGCGCGCCGGCGAGGCCTGGAAGACCATCCCGGCGCTGATGGACGAGGCCGAGGCCGCCGGGGAATTCCGCTTCCCGCGGCGTGGCGCGGTGGTACGCCCGCAGAAGCATCCGTACGAGTGGCGCGTCAACGTGACCCAGCTCCGCAAGCTCGACGGCTCCGCGACCGACGGTACCGACGCATATTCGCTGAGCGAAGGCGAGATCGAGGGCCGCCGCCAGATCGTCGAATATCTGCGCTTCCTGCGCGCCAGGGTGCCCGGCTTCGAACGGGCCTATGCGCTCGACATTGCGCCGCAGCTGGGCATTCGGGAAACGCGCCGGCTGATCGGCGAGACCATGCTGACCGCCGACGACGTGTTGAACTGCGCCGATTTCCCCGATGCAATTGGCGTCAACGGCTGGCCGCTGGAGAAGCATGTGGCCGGCGACGTGCAATGGGTATGGCCGCCGATTCCGGATTCGCGCGGCTACAACCAGCTGCCATACCGGATGCTGCTGCCGCGGCGCGCCAGTGCGGGCGGCGTCGACAATCTGCTGGTGGCGGGCCGCTGCGCGTCGATGACGCATGACGGGCAATCGGCGGCGCGTGTGTCGGGCGCCTGCTTCGTGATGGGCCAGGCGGCCGGTACCGCGGCCGCACTGGCGGTACGGGACCGCTGCTCGCCCCACGACATCGACGTACCGGAGTTGCAGGCCGTGCTGGTCAGGCAGGGCGCCTTTCTGGGCGACGGCAAGCAGGCGCGCGCTTAGCCCTGCACCGCCGGCAGCGCCGGGCGGGCGGCCGTATGCCCGCGGCCCAGCACCAGCATCGTCAATCCGGCCAGTACGGCGGGAATGCCGACCAGCACGAACAGCGCCGGCATGCCCAGGCCCAGCGACAGCATCGCGCCGCCGCCGACGGAGCCGACCACCGAGCCGATGCGGCCGACACCGTTGGCCCAGCTGACGCCGGTCGCGCGGCAGTCGGTCGGGTAGTAGGCCGCCGACAGCGCGTTTGCGCCGACCTGCGAGCCGGACACGCAGAAGCCGGCCCAGAACACGGCGACGGCGGCCAGCACCGGGCTTGCCGTCACGTTGCCGATCACGGCGGTGAACAGGCCGGCCAGCGTGTAGCTGGCGGCAAGCACATGATGCGGATTGAGCCGGTCCATCAGCCAGCCGAGCACGATGGCGCCGACGGTGCCGCCGACCTGGAACATCGCGGTGACCAGCGCTGCGTGCTTCAGCGA
Organism: Cupriavidus sp. HPC(L); assembly: GCF_000307735.3. Classification (NCBI taxonomy): domain Bacteria; kingdom Pseudomonadati; phylum Pseudomonadota; class Betaproteobacteria; order Burkholderiales; family Burkholderiaceae; genus Cupriavidus; species Cupriavidus sp. HPC(L). The sequence continues at coordinate 61,401 of NZ_AMPR02000422.1, forward strand.
GATGCCGGTGCCGCGCAGCACGGTCGGCAGCCAGCTCGACAACAGGTAGATCACCAGCAGGCTCATGAAGAAGGCGAACCACAGCAGCAAGGTGCCGCGCAGCAGCTCCGGACGGAACAGATGCCAGACCGGCGAGCCGGCCTGCGTGCGCGGCGGCACCATGAACGTCGCGTCGCGCAGGTCCGCGTTTCGGTCGATACGCCGCAGCGCCGCGGCGACGCGATCGAGCTTCTTGCCCATGGTCACCAGATAGCGGACCGACTCCGGCAGCAGCACCAGCAGTACCGGCACCAGCAGCAGCGGCAGTACGCCCCCGACCACCAGCACCGAGCGCCAGCCATACGTTTCGATCAGGCCCGCCGAGGCCAGGCCGCCGAGCGCCGAGCCGATCGTGAAGCCGCAGAACATCGTCGTCACCAGGAACGAGCGGCGTTTGTCCGGGCAGTATTCCGAGGTCAGCGTGATCGCATTGGGCATCGCACCGCCGAGCCCGAGGCCGGTGATGAAGCGCAGCGCGATCAGCTCCCACAACGAGTCCGACCAGGCCGACACCAGGCTCGCGACGCCGAAGAACAGCACGCTGAAGACCAGCACCGTCTTGCGGCCGTAGCGGTCCGACAGCGGACCGAACAGGAAGGCACCGCCCATCAGTCCGGCCAGCCCCGCGCCGAACAGCGGCCCCAGTTGTGCAGGGCTCAGCTGCCATTCGCTGCGGATGGCCGGTGCGATAAAGCCGATCGCGGCGGTATCGAAGCCGTCGATCGCGACGACGAGGAAGCACAGCACGACGATCAGGATCTGGAACGGCGATAACGGCGCTTCGTCGATGAAGCGCGTCACGTCGATGGCGGGGCGCGGCATGGTTGTCTCCTTGGGATTCGCGCTGGGCGCGTTATGTTTGGGCGTGCGCAGAGCCGCTGGGTCCCCGCTTTCGCGGGGACGACAGACTTTTCCGTCGTTCCCGCGCAGGCGGGAACCCAGTGACTTGATCTGCGGACCGGTATCAGCGTTGGCCCGGCACCTTCAGGCAGTCCTGCGCGCGCCATCCATGCAGCCAGGCCAGCGCATCGTAGAACTGCTGTTGCGTGCGGCCGACCCACAGCGAATTGCGCACCAGACGTTCGACGCCCCTGGCGTGGTAGATCCGGCCCATCTCGCGGGCGGAGTACAGCACGCGTGCGGTGCGCGGAATCCGGACCCGGTCGTACAGCGCGAACGCCGCCTCGAAGTCGCCGTCGCAGTGCTCGACGGCGGCGCCCAGCGTCACCGCGTCCTCCAGCGCCTGGCAGGCGCCCTGCGCGAGGTATTGCGTCATCGGATGCGCGGCGTCGCCCAGCAGCGTGGCGCGGCCAAAGCTCCACCGCTCGACCGGATCGCGGTCGGCGGTGGCCCAGCGCTTCCACGAGGTCGGGCGATGCAGCATCTGATGCGGCCGCGGATGGATGCCTTCGAAGTAGGACAGCACTTCTTCCTTGCTGCCTTCCCTGACGCCCCAGACCTCCTGCTCGCGGCTGTGGAACGTCACCACCAGGTTGTACTGCTGGCCGCCGCGCAACGGGTAATGGACCAGGTGGCAGTGAGGGCCGGCCCAGACCACCGGCGCATTGATGCGCAGGTCCCGCGGCATGTCGTCGAGCTCGACGACCGCGCGGTAGACCACATGGCCCGTGACGCGCGGCTCGTCGCCCAGCAGCACCTGGCGCACGGCCGATTTGACGCCGTCGCAGCCGATCACCGCATCGGCGCGGTGCCGCTCGCCGCGCTGGTCGACCACGGTGACGCCGTTGTCGTCCTGATCGAGCCCCTCGACCCGCGTGGCGGTGTGGAAGCGGATCAGCGGATGGTCCTGAACCGCTTCAAGGATCGACAGATGGATGTCCGCGCGATGGATCACGGCATAGGGATTGCCGAATCGCTGGCGATAGCGCTCGCCTACGTCGACCACCGCCACCTCGCTGGCATCGATCGCGTCCATCAGCATCAGATGGTCCGTGAATACCGAGCGGTTGCGCGCCGCCTCGCCGACGCCCAGCGCGTCCAGCGCGGCGAAGGCGTTGGCCGCGAGCTGGATGCCGGCGCCGATTTCGCCGATCTGCTCGGCCTGTTCCAGCAGTTCGATGCGAATGCCCTGTCGTGCCAGCGCCAGCGCTGCCGCCAGGCCGCCGATGCCGCCGCCGACGACGATGACCTTGCGGCCCTGTTGTGATGTGTTCATCGATGTCTCCTGTCCCGCTCCCCGGGATGCATGGCGCTCAGCCCGGATAGTCGGGCTGCTGGCGCGGATCGGCGGCGCGGAAGGCCGGATGCTCGACCGCATGGCGATAGACCGCCATCGCCAGCGGAAAACGTTCGGTGTCGCAACCCATTCGCTGCGCGTTGGCGATCTGCGGCACCAGGCAGCAGTCCGCCAGCGTGGGCCGATCGCCGGAGCACCACGGGCCGGACGCGTGTTTTGCCAGCAGCCGTTCGACCATGGCCAGGCCCTCGTCGACCCAGTGCCGGTACCAGGCGTCCTTCTGTTCCGGCGACACGCCCAGCGTGTCCTGCAGATAGCGCAGCACCCGCAGGTTGTTGACCGGATGGATGTCGCAGGCGATCGCGTACGACAGCTCCAGCACGCGCGAGCGCGCTTCGATGTCGGCGGGAATCAGCCGCGGCTCCGGATGCCGCGCGTCGAGGTAGTCGATGATTGCCAGCGATTGGCCCAGGTGCAGATCGCCATCGACCAGCGCCGGCACGCTGGCCGACGGATTGATCTGCTCGACATAGCCGGGGGCGCGATGGGCGCCGTTGCGGATATTGACCGGCACGTAGTCGTAGGGCAGACCCTTCAGCGCGAGCGCGATGCGCACGCGGTACGACGTCGAGCTGTTGAAGAAGCTGTGCAGCTGCATGATCGCTTTCACTCGTTCCGCTCAGGCGATGCGCACCGACAGTTCGCCAAGTCCCTGTACGCCGGCCACCATCCGCTGGCCCGGTTTCACCGCGCCGACACCCTCGGGGGTGCCGGTAAAGATCAGGTCGCCCGGCTCCAGGCGGAAGTACTGCGACAGATAGGCCACCGTTTCCGCGACCGACCAGATCAGATGCGAGACATTGCTGCGCTGGCGCGTGTCGCCGTCGACGGTCAGCCATAGTTCGGCCTGCTCGGGATGGCCGACGTCGCCTGCGCGATGCAGCGGACCGATCGGTGCCGACGCGTCGAACGCCTTGCCGATTTCCCAGGGGCGGCCCATCTCGCGCATCTTCATCTGCAGGTCGCGCCGCGTCATGTCGAGGCCAACGGCATAGCCCCAGACGTGATCGTGCGCCTGTTCGACCGGAATATCGCTGCCGGCGCGGCCGATTGCGGCCACCAGTTCGGCCTCGTAGTGATAGTTCTGCGTCTGCGCGGGGTAGGGCAGCGACAGCGTGTCGCCGTGGGCCACCGGAATCACCGCGTCGGCCGGCTTGCAGAAGAAGAACGGCGGCTCGCGGTCCGGGTCGAAGCCCATTTCGCGGGCATGCGCGGCGTAGTTGCGGCCGACGCAGTAGACGCGGCGAACCGGGAAGCGGTCATCGCCGCTGCCGGCGACAGGAATGCCGACGGTGGGCGCGGGATCGAAAACAAAAGGCATGGGAAGTCCTTGCAGGATCGTAGCGTTCAGGAATGGGTGCAGGCATCGGGGGCGCGGCCGTGATTCAGGCGCGCGCCAGTGTCCCGATGCCGGCCGTCAGAGCCGTTCTTCGCGCAGCAGATTCAATGCGCTGAGCACCGGGCGGTCGGAATAGCTGAACAGCACCGCGTCCTCGACGCAGGCGAGCTGCACCGGCTGCCACGACGGCGCGACGAAGATGTCGCGCGGCTCGAACTGGAATTGCATCTCGCCGATGCGCGCGGTGCCGCGGCCTTCGACGACGCTATAGACAGTTGCATCGGTGCTGCGATAGGTGCGGCCCTGGAAGCCGGCCGGCAGCAGTTGCATGTAGGTGGCCATCGTCGGCATCGGCCAGCCGCCGGTGGCGGGATTGACGTAGCGCAGCTTGACGCCGTCCCACGGGTCGAGCTCGCCATGGCGATAGAGCTGGTCGAGCGCCTCTCGGGTCCGCGCATACGGATAGCTGAAGATCGGCGAGCTGCCGCCCGTGGGCTGATAGCGCACCGGCACCATGTTGTTGCCGTAGCGCGCGAAGCTGTTGCCTTCGGGGCGCGTGACCGGCTGCACCGCTTCGGGGTAGCTCTCGGCGAACCCCGCATCGAGATGCTGCAGCAGCGGGATATCGAGCCCGTCGAGCCAGACCACCGGCTCGCCGCCGTCCGCCTCGAGCGGATTGCCGTGGTCGTGCCAGGTCCAGGACGGCGTGATGATGAAATCGCCGGGATGCATCGTCGTGCGTTCGCCGTCGACGGCGGTCCAGGCACCCTGGCCCTCGACGATGAAGCGCAGCGCGGACTGCGTATGGCGATGGCTCGGCGCGATTTCGCCGGGCAGGATCAGCTGCAGGCCGGCATACAGCGTCGACGTAATGCTCGATCTACCGGGCAGGCCGGGGTTTTCCAGCACCAGCACGCGGCGGACTGCTTCCTCGGCGCTGATTACCGAGCCGGCCTGCATCACCAGCGGGCGCACTTGCTCGTATTTCCAGATCGCCGGTTGCGCCTTCGGCTGCGGTTGCGGCGGCACCAGCGCGTGCAGCGATTCCCATAGCGGCGCCATATGGCTGCGTCCGATCTGTTCGTAATAGGCTGCGCGGGCGATATCGCGCTTGCTGTTCGACATCGAGGTCTCCAATCGGGAAAACACTGGCGGATCGGCTCGCCTCTCCCGCTTGCGGGAGAGCGGCGGGGGGAGAGGGAAGCTTGTCCGCGTCATCGTTTGTTGGGACTGTAGCCGCGCAGGTATATTTCGGAAAATGAATTGTTGATCTGATCCATACGAATATGGATATGACTGGGAGGGTTTTCCCCGATGGATTGGACGCACCGGCTGCGGCTTCGCAACCTGCAGATGTTGTTGAGCCTGGCGGAGACCGGAAATATGAGCCAGACCGCGGCGGCGCTGAATACCACGCAGCCCGGCCTGTCGAAATGGCTGCGCGAACTGGAGGAGGACATCGGCCTGCCGCTGTTCGAGCGGCACGCGCGCGGCCTGCGGCCGACGCCCTATGGCGAATCGCTGATCGAGCATGCGCGCCGCATCGAGGCGCAGCTCGATAGCGCGCGCGACGATCTGCAGGCGCTGCGCGATGGCGGCAGCGGCCTCGTGGTGATCGGCACCTCCGGCGCTTCGGCGGCCGATACCGTGCCGCTGGCAGTGGTGCGGCTGCTGAAGGCGATGCCCGGTGCGCAGATCCGCCTCGTCGAAAGCACGATGGACGAGCTGATGAGCCGGCTCGCGCGCGGCGAGCTCGATATCGTGGTCGGCCGCTCCGCGCCGGAGCTGCAGGATGCGCGGCTGCGTACCGAGGCGCTGTACATGGAGCCGATCCACTTCGTCGCGCGGCCCAAGCATCCGCTGCTGTCGATGGCGGCGCTCGACTGGTCCGCGCTCGAATCGTTCCAATGGGTGATCTGGCCGCGCGGCACGCCGATCCGCAATGCGCTCGAATCCGCGTTGGCGGCGGCGGGGCGGCCGCTGCCGGCGCGCTGTGTCGAGTCCAATTCGACCGTCCTGAACCTGACGCTGCTGAACCACACCAACATGATCGGCGTTGCCTCGCACCGCACCGCGCGCCGGCTCGAGGACCTGGGCGCGCTGCGCATCGTGCCGCTGCGGCTGTCGGGATTCGGCTCGGTGTCGATGTATTGGCGCGAGGACAGTTTCCGCCGCGGCGCGGTGGTGGCCGCGCTCGATGCCTTGCGCGAAGCGGGCGGGGGCGCCAGCGTGTAGAGGCGGTCTGCGGCCTTGGACGGCCCCGCGCGCATGGTCGGGATTGGATATGATGGCGCCGGCCGGCTTGCATCGACATCGAGCTGCGAGCCGCAACAACGACAACAACGATCGCAAGTCACCACACAAAAGGAGACCGCCCCATGACGCCCATCACGCCCATGGCGCCCATCACGCCTCGCGTCCGCCATCTTCCCCGCCGCACCATTCTCGGCATCGCGCTCGCCGGCCTGGCAACCGCAATCGTTGCGCTGCCGACGCCGGCCAGCGCCGCTGACTACCCGGCCAAGCCGATCCGCTTCATCGTGCCCTACGCCGCGGGTGGCACCACCGATCTGGTGGCGCGCACCGTCGGCCAACGCGTCGCCGAGAAGCTGGGCCAGCCGGTGGTGATCGAGAACCGGCCGGGCGCCGGCGGCAATATCGGCATGGAGGCCGTGGCCAAGGCGGCGCCGGACGGCTATACGATCGGCTTCGGCGCGATCTCGACCAATGCGCTGAACCCGCATATCTACAAGGCGATGCCGTTCGATCCGCGCCGCGACTTCACCGCGGTCAGTCTGCTGGGCACGTCGACCATCGTGCTGGAGGTCGGCAATCAGCTGCCGGTCAAGACCGTGGCCGAACTGGTGGCGTATGCCAAGCGCAATCCCGGCCTGACCTATGCGACAGCGGGCACCGGCACGTCGATGCATCTGGCCGCCGCAATGTTTGCGCAGATGACGGGCACCAGCCTGACCCACGTCCCGTACAAGGGCAGCAGCCCTGCGATCAACGACATGCTGGGCGGGCATATCCCCGTGATGTTCGACAACCTGCCGGCCTCGTTGCCGCATATCCAGGCGGGCAAGCTGCGCGCGCTGGCGGTGGCGGGCAGCACGCGCTCCCCGGCATTGCCCAATGTGCCGACGCTGGCCGAGGCGGGATTGGCCGGCTATTCGGTCGAGCCATGGTTCGGCGTGTACGGGCCCGCCGGCATGCCGGCCGATATCGTGCAGAAGCTCAATGCTGCCTTCGTCGAAGCGCTGGGCAGTGCCGCGGTGCGCGACAAGCTGGTGCAGGCCGGCTTCAATCCGAAGTCGTCGAGCGCCGCGGAACTGCAATCGCTGACGCAGGCCGAGTACGAGAAGTTCGGCAAGGTGGCGCGCAGCGCGAATATCACGGTGGATTGAATCGCACCTGTCCGTTGTGCCCCGTCGTCCCCGCGCAGGCGGGGACCCAGCGGCTTTGCATCGGGCATCGAGCCGAAGCCACTGGGTCCCCGCATTCGCGGGGACGACAGTAATGGAACATCGACACGCCGATCGCGTACCTGTATATTTATACAGTCCATTTCGTCCCCCGCGAAATGGCGCGATTTCAAGCCGTCATCGATGTCCGCCGCCGCTACACCGTCCGATTCTGCCGCCACCCAGCACCCGCCATTCGCCTCGCCACGCGGGCAAGGCGAGCCTGCGTCGGTGGCCGACAGCGAACCGCGCTACATCGTCGCGGTCCGCACGCTGTGCGATTTCACCGCCCGCGCCGGCGATCTGGACCTGCGCTTCACGCCTTCGCCGACCGCGCTGGAAGGCATGGCCGGTCATGCCACCGTGACCTCCCGCCGGCCCGCCGGCTATCGGACCGAGATCTCCCTGAGCGCGGACTTCGGGCCGCTGCGCGTGCGCGGCCGTGCCGACGGTTACGATCCCGCCCTGCGGCGGCTCGAGGAAATCAAGACGGTGCGCGGCGACGCCGCCGAGGTGCCCGACCATCATCGGCATCTGCATTGGGCGCAGGCCAAGGTCTATGGCTGGCTGATGTGTCTGCGCGAGGCGCTGGACGACATCGAGATCGCGGTGGTCTATTTCGATATTGTCAGCGGCCGCGAGCGTGCCGAGACGCAGCGATTTACGGCGCAGACGCTGCGCGAATGCTTCGAGGCGCAATGCCGTGCCTTTGTCGGCTGGGCCGAGCAGGAGCTGGCGCATCGCGCCGGGCGCGACCTGTCGCTGGACTCGCTGGCCTTTCCCCATGGCTTGTTTCGCGCCGGCCAGCGCGAGCTCGCCGAATCGGTCTATCGCGCCAATCTGTCCGGTCGCTGCCTGCTCGCGCAGGCGCCCACCGGCATCGGCAAGACCGTCGGCACGATCTTTCCCGCGCTGAAGGCAATGCCGAAGCAGAAGATCGACAAGCTGTTCGTGTTATCGGCCCGTTCGACCGGCCGGGCGCTGGCGTTGGAGGCCACGCGCGGACTGGCCGCGCAGCGGGATGCGATGCCGCTGCGCGTGCTCGAGATGGTGGCGCGCGACAAGGCCTGTGAATATCCGGGCCGCGCCTGTCACGGCGAAGCCTGTCCGCTGGCACGCGGCTTCCATGACCGCCTGCCGGCGGCGCGCGCGCAGGCGGCCGGACGGACGATGCTGGACCGCGCTCAGATTCGCGAGATCGCCCGGGCAAACGACGTCTGCCCGTACTACCTGAGCCAGGAAATGGCGCGCTGGAGCGATGTAGTGGTGGCGGACTACAACTACTACTTCGACCGCACGGCGTTGCTGCATGCCTTCGCGCTGCACGACGGTTGGCGCGTCAGCGTGCTGGTCGACGAGGCCCATCAGTTGCCGGAACGGGCTCGGGACATGTACAGCGCCACGCTCGATCAGGCCGACTTCCGCGCGCTGCGGCGGCAGGCGCCAGCGGATCTGCGCCGCGCGTTCGATCGCGTCGGCCGCCAATGGAATGCCGCCGGGAAGACGCTGGCCAGCGACTATCGGGCCGAGGCGAAGGTCCCCGCGCCGTTGCTCGATGCCTTCGAAGGGCTGTGCGCAGCGTTGCTGGAACGGTTTACAGAGCGGCCCACCGAACAGGACCCGGCGCTGCAGCGCTTCTATTTCGATGTGCTGCAATTCTGCCGGCTGGCCGAACAGATCGGTCCGCATTCCGTGTTCGACATGACGCGGATGCCGGCGCGCGGCGCGCACGCCAATGTCCGTCTCGGCGTACGCAACCTCGTGCCAGCGCATTTCCTGCGGCCGCGGCTGGCGGCGGCGCATTCCGTCTCGCTGTTCTCGGCCACGCTGGCGCCGGCCTCGTACTACGCCGATATGCTGGGCCTGCCCGAGCGATGGGTGTGGCACGAGGTGCCGTCGCCATTCGAGCCGGAACAGCTGCGCGTTCGCGTGGCCTCGCATATCTCGACCCGCTTCGCACATCGCCAGCGCTCCCTGCCCGATATCGTCGAGCTGATCGCCGCGCAGTATCGCGACAGCCCGGGCAACTATCTCGCCTTCTTCAGCAGCCACGACTACCTCGGCGATGCGCTGGCGCTGTTCACGCAGCGGCACGCCGATATCCCGAGCTGGTCGCAGGCACGCGGCATGGGCGAGGGCGAGCAGGCCGATTTCCTGGCCGCCTTCCGCCCCGGCGGCCGCGGCGTGGGCTTTGCGGTATTGGGCGGACCCTTCGCCGAGGGCGTCGACCTTCCCGGCGATCGGCTGATCGGCGCCTTCGTCGCCACGCTCGGACTGCCCCAGTTCAATCCGGTCAACGAGCAGCTGCGCAGCCGGCTGGAGGACGCGTTTGGCGACGGCTATGCGTACGCGTACCTGTATCCGGGCCTGCGCAAGGTCGTTCAGGCAGCGGGCAGGGTGATCCGAACCAGCGAGGACCGCGGCGTGGTGTATCTGATCGACGACCGCTTCGCGCAGCCGTCGGTGCGGGAGTTGTTGCCGGCCTGGTGGCGGGTAGAAACCTGGCCGTCGCGTTTTGTTTCAGCGAACATCTACGGTCCTTAGCCACGGAGAACGCCAATGCGCATAGAGAAGTGGGGAACCAGTTTGGCCATCCGCCTTCCGAACAGCATCGTGGAGCTGCTGAAATTGCGCGAGGGGGACCACGTCGAAATTGTTGTCGACAATTCGGGCAGTTCGCCAAGGCGCAGGAGTCGGGACGCTGATGCGTTGTTGGAGCGCCTGCGAACATTCCGCGGACGACTACCCGCGGATTTCAAGTTCGGTCGCGGCCAGGACATGAGGTAGGCGAACTGACGGACAATGCGAGCCTATGCGTACTTCCCCGTCAGCCCGCCATCCACCACCATCTCCGTCCCCGTGACATACGCCGCCGCGTCCGAAGCCAAAAACGCGCAGGCGTAAGCCACGTCCCAGGCCGTTCCCATCCGCTGCACTGGTACCTGCCTTGCCCGCGCCGCGCGCGCTTCGTCGAGGTCGTTGTCGGAGAACATCTTCGCCACGGTATGCGCGATCCGGGGCGTATCGATCAAGCCGGGGACCACCGTGTTGGCGCGGATGCCGTGCGAGGCGTATTGCTGTGCCAGCATGCGCGTGAACTGGATTACCGCCGCCTTGGTGACGCAGTACGACAGGTGCGGATAGCCGAGATAGCGCAGCCCCGCGACCGATGAAATGGTCACGATGGCGCCGCGGCCGCGGGCGACCATCTCGGGCAATACCTGTTGCGACGCGAGCAGCAGGCTGCGGACGTTGACGTTGTGCGCCTGGTCGAAGTCTGCCAGTGCGGTGTCGAGCGGGCCGCCGGGCTTGCCGATGCCGACGTTGTGGTGCAGCACATCGATCGGACCAAGGCGATCGCGTGCCTGGGCGAACAGACGCTCGACCTCCGGCTCGATGGCGACGTCCCCGATGAACGTCTCCGCTGTGCCGCCTTCCGCCCGGATCAGCGCGGTGGTCTCCTCGGCGGACGCTGCATCGCGATCGACGACGCAGACGCGGGCGCCGAGCCGCGCATAGGTCAGGCTGGCGGCGCGGCCGATGCTCCAGCCGGGACCGGCCGAACCGGCGCCGGCGACGAACACGGTCCGGTCGGCGAGGCTCAGGGGAAGGGCATGCACGCCCGTCACGATGCGTCTCCCGTCGGTGCGTTGCCGGCATAGGGAATCGCGTGCTCGACGGTGTCCCAGATATAGCGGCCGGAAGGACTTTGTTGTTCCTCGACGATATGCGCGACCAGTCCGGCCGCGCGCGAGATCACGGCAAAGCCGCGCATCACCGCGGTCGGCACGCCGATCTCGCCGAGCAGCGCCGCCACCGCGCCGGTGGCATTGATCGTGATCGGCCGGCCGGCCGCTTCGTCGACGGCGGCGGACAATTGCTTCAACGCGCGAATCCGATCGCCGCTCAGTTCCGGCTCCGCTTCGGCCAGCTCAAGCAGCTTGTACGCACGCGGATCGACCGGCTTGTGCAGATGGTGCCCGAAGCCGGGAACCGGGCTTTTCGTTTGCTTGTAGTGGCGCGCGATGGCGCGCGCTTCCGCCTGCGGGTCGCCGGCAGCAAGCAGCCGATCGAGCAGCTGCGAGCAATTCTCCATGGTGCCGACGAAGGAGCTGCCGACCGCCAGCAGTCCGGCGGAAACGGCGCCCTGCAAATTCTCCGGCGCGCTCATATAGATGAGCCGCGTCGCGATCGCGCTCGGCGTCAGCCCGTGTTCCATCAGCACGATCAGCACGACATCGGTGATTCGCATATCGACCGGCCGCGGCGTGCGGCCGAGAATCTGCATCAGCATGACTTCGGTGAAGGTCTTCTTGCCCATCAGGTCGTTGACGAGATCGGCTTCGCGGTAGTGCAGGCTCGTCAGCGTATGCGTGCAGAGGCGGGTCACGGGCTTGGTGGTGGCGGTCATCGCTGGTCTCCCCGGTTTGCGGAAGCGGTGTTCGTAGCGTGGGCGAGCGCCCGGTCGCGTACGGCGTTTTTCAGCACCTTGCCGACGCTGGAGCGCGGCAGGTCGTCGTGGAAATGGATTCGCTTGGGCGTGGCCACCGGGCCCAGCCGCTCGCGCACGAAGGCGATCAGTTCGGCCTCGGATGGGATGACTGCCCCGTCGCGCAGCTGAACGGCGGCGTGCACCGCCTCGCCCCATTTTTCGTCGGGCACACCGAACACCGCGCACTCGTGGACCGCGGGATGCTGTCCCAGCGCGTTCTCGACATCGATCGGATAGACGTTGAAGCCGCCGGTGATCACGACCTCGCGCAGCCGATCCTTCAGATACAGATAGCCGCGCTCGTCGATCAGACCCCGATCGCCGGTATGCAGCCAGCCGTCGGCGATCGTCGCGGCGGTCAGGTCCGGGCGCCGCCAGTAGCCGGTCATCACCAGATCGCCGCGCGCGACGACCTCGCCGATCTGTCCCGCTGGCAACAGCGTGCCGTCCGGCGCCATGATGGCGACGTCGCTGAACCAGGTGGTTCGTCCGACCGAGGCCAGATTGCGCTCGTCCTCGAAATCCTCGGAGCGCAGCACGGTCAGCAGTTGCGGCGCCTCGGTCTGCCCGTAGGTCGTGCCGACCACCGGGCCGAAGAACGCGCGCGCCTGGCGGATCTTCTCCACCGGCATCGGCGCGCCGCCGTAGATCAGCCGGCGCAGCGCCGGATAGTCGTCGCGCGAGGCGTCCGGCAGCGCCATCAGCATGTAGATCAGCGTCGGGGGCATGAAGGACACCGTGCCGCGCCGGTCGCGAAACGCGGCGCGGACCGCCTCGGCACCGCTGCCGTCCAGGATCACGTGGCAGCCGCCTTGCGCGAGGATCGGCAGCACATAGGTCGAGGTGCCGTGCGTGATCGGGGCCGCCATCACGTAGCGGTCGTCGGCATCGAAGCCCCACGCATGGATCTGGTTGACGATATTGGCCATCCACGCGCGGTAGGGCTGCATCACGCCCTTGGGCGCGCCGGTGGTGCCGCCGGTGAACTTGATGGCCTGCGTCGCATCGCGATCGAGATCGGGATATAGATCGAGACGGGGCCGTGCCGCGCCGGCATGGCGCGCGATGATCGCCGGCAACGCGTCGCAGCCGTCGTCCGCCACATCCGTGAAGATGCGGGCGCCCGGCGCGCCGTCGAGCAGTGCCGTGCAGCCGCTATCCAGCACCAGAATGCTTGGCTCGGTCGCATCGACGATGCGGCGCAGCTCGGGCCGTGTGCTCTTCGGATTCAGCGGTACCCAGACCTTGCCGCTGGCCAGCACCGCCAGCAGCGCGACCAGATGCGTGGCGGAATTGCCGGCGCAGATGCCGACGCGGCTCTGCGGCGCGGCATCGAGCGCCATCAGGCCGGCCGCCACCGCGGCGACGCGCGCCGCCAGCTCGCGATAGGTGACGCAGCCGTCCGGCGCGTCGATGGCGAGGTGGTCGGGCCAGCGGTCCGCGGCCCGCCAGAACAGATCGATCGGAAACATGGGACTCCTCAATTCACACGGGCGCCGGATTGCTTGACGACGTCGTGCCAGCGTTTGATTTCGGACATCATGAAGGCGCGCATCTGCTCCGGCGTGCCGGGTTGCGGATTGGCGGCGAGGTCCTGCATCCGCTGCCGCACGTCGGGCGCCGCCAGCGCCTTGTTCAGCGCAGCGTTGAGCCGGTCCACCACGGGCCTGGGCGTACCGGCCGGCGCCGCGATCGCGAACCACGACTGCACGTCGAAGCCGGGGTAGCCCGACTCGGCGACGGTCGGCACATCGGGCAGCAACGGAAGACGCTGCGGGCTGGTCACCGCGATGGCGCGCAGGCGGCCGGCCTTGACGTGCGGCATCGCGGACGGCGTGTTGTCGAACATCGATTGCACCTGCCCGCCGAGCAGGTCGGTGACCGCCGGCGCGCTGCCGCGATAGGGGACGTGCAGCATATTGATGCCGCTGCGCATCCGGAAGATCTCGCCGGACAGATGGATCGACGAGCCGCTGCCCGAGGAGGCGAACGTGATGCCCGACGAAGATTCCTTCGCAAAGCGCAGGTAGTCGGCCACGTTCTTGACCGGCAGGCTCGGATTGACGACCAGCACGTTTGGAATCTTCGCGATCATGCCGACCGGCTCGAAGTCCCTGGCTGGGTCGTAGCCGAGCTTGTCGTAGAGCGAGGCATTGATCGTGTTGGCGATCGTATAGACGTACAGCGTGTAGCCATCGGGCTCGGCCTTGGCGACCACCTCGGCGCCAACGTTGCTGTTGGCCCCGGCACGGTTCTCGACGACCAAGGGCTTGCCGAGTTCTTCGCCGACCTTGAGCGCGACCAGGCGCGCCAGCACGTCGGTCGCGCCGCCCGCGGCATAGCCGACGACGAGCCGCAGTGGCTTGCTGGGCCAAGGCTGCTGGGCATGGACAGAAAGGGAAGTTCCGCCTGCCAGCGCGGCAAGCGAAAGGGCAAGGGCACAGCCGAACAGGCGCCGGCGCGGCGCGTTGCGTACGTTCATGATGGTCGTCTCCTGGGTCGATAGCCTCGCCGGGGCGGCCCTCTTGTGGTGTTGGGGCATACTGCGCACTGGTATCCCGGCAAGGAAATTCTTCCCGATGACCTCTCGCCTTGCGAATCGGAACGTCCGGCAGGCGGACGTATCAACCACCGCTCCGGAGGAGGGCGCGCGAGCGCTGCGGCGCGGCCTGACGCTGCTCGACGCGATTCTCGCGGGCGGCAGGGACGGCTTGCGCGTGGTCGATCTATGCAGGGCGGCGGGGCTGGAGCGCCCGACCGTCTATCGGCTGCTGGCCACGTTGATCGAATGCGGCTATGTCGCGCAGCGCGGCCGCTTTCGCTATGTCAGCGGGCCGCGGCTCGCCGCGATGCCGCAGCGCGACGGCTCGACCGAGTTGGCGGAGAAGCTGCGGCCGGTGCTGGCGCGGGTCAGCGGGGCGTGCGGGGATGCGGCCTTCGCGATCGTCCGCGATGGCTCGCTGTCGCGCTGCATCGCGCGCCATGTGGGCACGCATCCGGTGCAGGTGCTGGTGATCCAGGTCGGTACGCGCCAGCCGCTCGGCGTTGGCGCGGCCGGGCTGGCGCTGCTGTCCGCGTTGCCGGATGAGGCGGTGGGGGAAATCATCGATGGCAATGCCGACACCCTGGCTCAATACGGCGGCATGACGCCGGAGCGGATGCGCATCCTGATTCGGGCGACGCGGGAGCGCGGATGGTCGGTGATCGGCAATCACGCGACCCGCGGCGCGCTCGCGGTCGGCATGGCGGTGCACAACCGCGACGGCGAACCGGTGGCCGGTATCAGCGTCGCCACCACGCTGGCGCGGATGCCCCGCGATCGTCAGCAGTTGATCGCAAGGCTGATGCGGGAGGCAGTGGGGACGTTATTGCCGAAGGGGCTGTAGCGCAGTGACGAGGGCGGACTGCGGGCGTACCCCGCTACGTGAGCGCCGCGACGGTGATCCCGATGCCGACGATCGCCAGCATGCCGACGACCGCGACCAGTTCGAACTCGTACCACGCGTCGCGCCGCATCGGCGAAGCCGGATACCGGCCCAGCGTCACGATCTTCAGTACCAGCCAGCCGGGCCAATAGAGGACGAACTGGAACAGCACATACATCGCGAAGCGCGCCACGACCCCGATGACAGATTCCATTCGCCATGCCCCGCTTGATGGTGGAATGGCAGCATTCTAAGCGGGGCGACCGGAGCGTCAAGCCGCGATCAAGCCGGGATCAAGCCGCGGTATAGGCCGTCTTCACCGTCGTATAGAACTCCTGCGCATAGCGGCCCTGTTCGCGCGGACCGTAGCTCGACCCCTTGCGTCCGCCGAACGGCACGTGGAAATCGACGCCGGCGGTCGGCGCGTTGACCATCACCATGCCGGCCTGCGCGTGGCGCTTGAAATGCGTCGCCAGCTTCAGCGAGGTGGTGCAGATGCCGGCGGACAGGCCGAACTCGGTATCGTTGGCGAGCGCCAGCGCTTCCTCGTAGTCCCGTGCCGCAATCACCGCGGCCACCGGCCCGAAGATTTCCTCCCGAGCGATCCGCATGTCGTTGCTGCAGTCGACGAACAGCGCGGGGCGCAGATAGAAGCCTTCCTTGCCGAGCGAAAGCCGTTCGCCGCCGCACACCAGCCGCGCGCCTTCCGCCTTGCCGATGGCGATATAGCGCTCGTCCTGCTCCAACTGGCGCGCGTCGACCACCGGGCCGATCTGCGTGCGCGCATCGCGGGCATCGCCGACCACCAGTGCCGCGGTGCGCTCGGCGAGCCGGGCGACGAAGCGGTCGTGGATACCCTGCGTGACGATGATGCGGCTCGACGCGGTGCAGCGCTGGCCGGTCGAATAGAACGAGCCCTGCAGCGCGACCTGGACCGCAAGCTCCAGATCGGCATCGTCGGTGACGACCAGCGGATTCTTGCCGCCCATCTCCAGCTGCAACTTCGCCATGCGCTGACAGGCCTGCGCGGCGATGCTGCGGCCGGTGGCCACCGAGCCGGTGAAGCTGATCGCGTCGACCTGCGGATGTTCGACCATCCGCTGGCCGACATCGCGTCCGCGGCCGAGCACCAGATTGAAGGCGCCGGCCGGCAGGCCCGAACGGCTCAGGATTTCCGCCAGCGCCCAGCTCGAGCCCGGCACCAGCTCCGCCGGCTTGAACACCACGCAATTGCCATAGGCCAGCGCTGGAGCGATCTTCCAGGCGGGAATCGCGATCGGAAAATTCCAAGGCGCGATCAGCGCGACCACGCCGATCGGTTCGCGCGTGATCTCGACGCCGATGCCGGGGCGCACCGAGGGCAGCAGCTCGCCGGCGGTACGCAGCGCCTCGCCGGCGAAGAACTTGAAGATCTGCGCGGCGCGCACGACCTCGCCGGTCGCCTCCGGCAGCGTCTTGCCTTCCTCGCGCGCCAGCAGGTCGCCCAGCTCGGCGCGGCGCTGCAGCAGCTCGTTGCCGACGAAATCGAGCACATCGAAGCGCTGCTGCGGCGTCGACAGCGACCACTTGCCGAAGGCTTGCCGCGCGGCGTCGACCGCGTGGTCGACGAGCGCGGCATCCCCCTGCGCGTAGTGGTCGATGATGTCCGACAAGTCGGACGGATTGACGTTGGCGCTGCTGTCGGTGCCGGCGACCCATTCACCGGCGACGTAGTGCGATTTCACGGTGGCTTCCTTGTTCAACAGGCCGACGCTGCGGCGTCCATGTCGCCCCCGCCTGCGCGGGAACGACGACGGGGATTACTCCTTCTCGATACCGGCGGTGCGGATGATGCGGCCCCAGCGGTCCAGCTCGGCCAGCTGGAAGCGGCCGAGCTCCTCGGCGCTCGACAGCGCGATTTCCTGGCCGCTCTGCTCGACGACCTGCCGCACGCTCGGCGTGGCCAGAGCGCGATGGACCAGCTCGCTCAGGCGCTGCACCACCGGCTGCGGCGTATTGGCGGGCGCGTACAGCGCGTTCCAGTAGCCAGCCTCGTAACCGGGAAGCGTGTCGGCGATGGTCGGCACGTTGGGCACCAGGGCCGAGCGCTTGGGACCGCTGAAACCGAGCACGCGCAGCTTGCCGGAACGTACCTGCGGCAGGCTCGCGGGCAGGTCGACGATCATCAGGTCCGTCTGGCCGGCAACCAGGTCCACCACCGCCGGCGGGTTCGCCTTGTAGGGGACATGGGTCATCTCGGTGCCGCTCATCTGCTGGAACAGTTCGGCGGCGACGCGCGCCGACGAGCTGCCCGAGCCGTACGTCAGCTTGCCCGGCTCCTTCTTCGCCAGGGCGATCAGTTCGGCGACGCTGTTGGCCTTGACGTTCTGATTGACGACCAGCAGCTGGTAGCCCTTGGTCAGCATCGAGACCGGCGTGAAGTCCTTGATCGGGTCGTAGGGCAGCTTCTTCAGCAGATGCGGATTGGCCGCCTGCGTGGTGTTGGTCGTGATGAACAGCGTGTAGCCGTCCGGCTTGGCCCGAGCCACGGTCTGGGCCGCGATGCCGCCCATCGCGCCGGCGCGGTTCTCGATCACGACGGCCTGCCCGGTCAGCCGGGTCACTTCATTGCCGAGCGCGCGGGCCAGGCCGTCGGTGGCGCTGCCGGGGCTGGAGCCGATCACGATGGTGATGGGACGGGCAGGATAGGTTTCCGCGAGCGCGCTGCCGGTCAACGAGGCAAAGGCGCAGAAGGCAAGCAGGGTGCGACGAAATGGCATCGATAGTCTCCAATGAACGTTGTTGTAGTGGGACGTGGCACGTCCCGGGCGTGCGGAGCGGGCTCCCGCCCGCGATGAAATCAGCGTGCGAGCCCCCAGCCGGACATCAGCTCGTGCAGGCGCTGCTGCTGGGCTTCGGTCAGCGGCCACGCCGACGGCGGCCGTGCGGCGCCGCAGTCGTTGCCCATCAGCTGCAGCGCGGCCTTGACGACCGTGACGTTGGTGCCGTTGTTTTCCTGGGCGCGCAGATCCTCGAAGGGCAGCATCTCGCCGATCAGGCGCATCGCCAGCGCATGGTCGCCGTCTTCCAGCGCGCGATGGATCGCGACCGAACGCTCGGGCATCACGTTGATCAGGCCGGAGGTGAAGCCGCGCGCGCCGACGGCATAGAAGGGCGGCGCCCAGACTTCGGCCAGCCCGCCGACCCAGGCCAGCCCGCGGTCCGCGGTGCGGCGGATTGCTTCGGCCAGCATCATCGGCGTAGGCGAGGCCCACTTGACGCCGACTACCTCGGGAATCCGGCACAGCGCTTCGATCGCGCCCAGGCCGATGTTGTCGTTGCGCAGATAGAGCACCAGCGGCAGGCCCTGGCCGGCCTCGGCAATCTTCTGCACATAGGCGACCACGCCGCGCGGCGCGACGAAGGGATCGGGCGGCTGATGGACCATCAGCGCATCGGCGCCGGCTTCGCGAGAGGCACGGGCGAGGGCGCAGGCTTCATGGACGCTGCGGCCGACGCCGGCCAGCAGCGGCACCCGGCCGGCCACGCATTCCGCGGCGGCATGGACCATGCGCACCGCCTCCTGCTCGCGCAGGCCGTAGAACTCGCTGGTATTGCCGTTGGCGACCAGTACATGCACGCCGGCGTTCACGGCTCGATCGACCACGGTCGAGAGCGGACCGGGCGAGACGGTATCATTCGCGTCGAACGGCGTGACCAGGATTCCGGAAATGCCATTGAGCGCCTCGCGCAGCGCGGAACCTTCGAAAGTCGCCACTTGAACTCCTGATGGAATGGACATGAGAGGCGCTACTGTAGAAAGGCGCCGGTGCCGCCGTCCAATCCAAACTGGCGATTACCCAATTCAAGATTTGAATCGTGTTCCAGCTATCCCATCTGCGCAGCTTCGTGGCCGTCGCGACCGAATTGCATTTCGGCCGGGCCGCTGCCTTGCTGAACATGACGCAGCCCCCGCTGACTCGGCATATCCAGCTGCTCGAACATGAGGTGGGCGTGCAGTTGCTGGACCGCTCGGGTGGCGCGGTCCGCCTGACACCGGCGGGCGCGATCTTCCTGCGCGAGGCAGAGGACATCCTGCGCCGCAGCCAGGCCGCCAAGCTTGCCGCGCGCCGCGCCATGCGCGCCGACGCCGGCAGCGTGTCGATGGGATTCATTCCGGCGGCGAGCTTTGCGCTGCTGCCGCAACTGCTGGGCGCGATCCGTAGCAGCCTGCCCGAGGTCCATGTGTCGCTGCGCGAGATGCAGACCGACGCGCAACTCGAGGCGATCGCCGCCGACCGCATCGAACTGGGCCTGGTGCGCCCGTTCGCGCCGCGCAGCTTCGTCGAATCGGCGCCGCTGCTGCGCGAGCCTTTCGTGCTGGCCGCGCCGGCCGGTCATCCGCTGCTGCAGGCCGAACGCCTGCCGCTGTCCGCGCTCGAAGGCCAGCCCTTCATCGAGTTCTGCCGCTCCGAATCGCGCTATCTGTACGAGATCGTCGCCGGGCGCCTGCGCGCCGAAGGCGTGGCGCCCGACACCGTGCAGACGCTGAGCCATACCCACTCGATCCTGTCGCTGGTCGATGCAGGCATGGGCGTCGCGCTGGTGCCGCAGTCGGCCTGGCGCCTCGGCTACGCCGGGGTGCGCTTCCGGCCGATCGACGATCAGGTCGGGCTGGATGTCGAGCTACATCTGGTCTGGCGGCGTGGCAATCCGCATCGGGTGGCGGCGACGGTGCGGCAAGTCCTGGAGCAAGCGTTCGACACGACGTGATTGCACTCGCCAGCCGGCGCGCGGCGCGCCATCCAAGTCGTTATTGTTCCGGAGATTGAGGAATTATTGCCTCCGTGGCGGCCAATAGGCCGATAGTTCCGGAATATTGGGAACTAATGGGCCGACCAAGGTGGATGACGAGGTCAAAACATGGTCAGAAAACTGCCGTTGCCGGATATCTCCCTGAGCCCGGTCGCTCACGATCTGCAGTCGTTAGGGGCTTTGATTCGCAGCCAACGAGGACGTTGTCAATTGCGGATCGACGATGCGGCCGATTTGCTCAATGTCTCCAAGGACTTGCTTTCTCGTCTGGAGAACGGCAGATCGGTCGGGCTCGACGGCCTGATGAAGGTACTCGATGGTCTGGGGCTGAAGTTGCTTGTTGTCCCTAAAGGGGACGCCCTGTTTTTGGAGGACCGCCTCACCGAAAGCTGGAAAGAAGCGTAAGTCCTAGAACACGCCCAGCGCCAGCCCGCTTGCCAAGCCTTCCCCAAGTTCCGCGCAGCGCGCCAGATCTTCGGGGCCGATCTGCTTCGGTGCCAGGATGCGCTCCGGCGTTTGCGCATGCGTGCACACGATCAGCCCGGGCGCCACGGAGCGCAGGCGCCAGCCGGTGGCGATCCGGTCGATCTGGCGCAGCGCGTTCTGGCCGTCGCTGCCGGCGCAGATCATCGCGGCATAGGGGCGGCCATTGATGCGGTCGAGCACCGGGTAATAGCAGCGGTCGAAGAAGTCCTTCATCAGCCCGGACATCGCGGCGAGGTTCTCCGGCGTGGCGAACAGATAGCCGTCGGCGTTCAGCACATCGTCGGGCCGGGTCTCGGTGGCCCGCAGCAGGCGGACCTCGATGTCCGGCTGGCTCCTCGCCGAGTCGGCGGCGGCCTCGGCCATCTGCTGCGTGCCTCCGGTCATCGTGTGGTAGACGATCAGCAGCGTTTTCATCGGTGCGTGTGGGCGGGTCGGATTACGAGGGCAATGTAGCACGCGGTAAGCGCCGTGCCGCGGCGTACCGCACCGGACTGGCGTCAGCGTAGCGGCTGGGCGTTGGCCGATGGCTCGACGGGAAAGGCCGACTGCGCGACCTGCCGGAAATGCCGCCCGGCGGGACGCTCGGTCTCGGCGCAATAGGCCAGCGCCAAGCCGATCGACGCGGCACCCGGCATGTCGTCGACCGGAATGCACGCCAGCCGCTCGTTGGCGAAGCGGTGCATGATCGACGGCACCAGCGCGATGCCGAGCCCGCTTTCCACCAGCGCCATCACCGTCTGGATCTGCGTGGCGATCTGCGTGATGCGGGGCTGGAAGCCGCCCAGTTGGCAGGCCGCCATCGCCGCCGCGTGCAGTCCCGAGGCCTCCTCGCGGGCGTACATCACGAAGCGCTCGCCGGCGAGCTCGGACAGCGACAGCGACCGGTGCCCGGCGAGCGGATGATGGCGCGGCAGCGCCGCGACGAAGCGGTCGTGCTCCAGCGCAGCGAGCGTGATCCTGCCCGCCTGCAGCAGCGGGATGCGCACGAGGCCCACGTCCAGCGCCTCGTCTTCGAGCTGCTTGACGATCGAGGCCGAGGTGGCCTCCTTCAGCGTCAGCTCCACCGCGGGATACTCGGCGCGAAAGCGCGACACCAGTTGCGGCAGCAGGTGATAGGTCGTGGAACCCACGAAACCGATCCGCAGCGTTCCACCCGTGCCGCTGGCCGCGGCGTGCGCGGCCTCGCGGAAATGGCCGGCATGAAACAGGATGCGCCGCGCCTCGGCCAGCGCCGCGTGGCCGCTCGGCGTCAGCGTGACACCGCGCGTCTCGCGCACGAACAACTGCGTTTCCAGTTCCTGTTCCAGTTTCTGGATCGAAACGGTCAGCGCGGGCTGTGCGATATGCAGCCGTTCGGCGGCGCGGCGAAAGTTCAGCGTTTCCGCGAGAACGACAAAATGCCGGATACGTCGGAAATCCATGGGGCAGGGCGGCGCGCGGGCAGTGGCGAAGCCCACATCTTACCGATGGCCGACGCCGTGCCCCGCCGGTCAGCTTCGCGAGGCCGGTTTCCGTTTCTCGAGAAAGGCCGTTACCGCGCGCCGATGGTCTTCGGTCTGGTGGCACATCGCCTGGAAGGTCGCCGACATCTCGAGCAGCGTGTCGAGCCGCGTATGCATGCCCTCGCGCAACAGCCGTTTGGCGAGCCGCACGGCTTGCGGCGGATTGGCGGCGATCGCCTCGGCCAACCGCATCGCCGTCGGCAGCAGCTGATCGGCGGGCACCACCTGGGACACCAGGTTCCATTCCAGCGCCCGCGCGGCATCGATCGGCAGGCCGGTGAAGATCATCTCGGCGGCACGCGACAGGCCGATGACGCGCGGCAGCAGCCAGGCGCCGCCGTCGCCCGGAATGATGCCCAGCCGCACGAAGCTCTCGGCGAACTGCGCGCTCTCGGACGCAATGCGCAGATCGCACATGCAGGCGAGGTCCAGGCCCGCGCCCATCGCCGGCCCGTTGACCGCGGCGATCACCGGCACCTCCAGATTGAACAGCGCCAGCGGCAGCCGCTGGATGCCGCGGCGGTAGTCGCGCCGGATCTCCATGCCGGGCACCGTTCCAGAGGCTTGCCGCTCCATGTCGCGGATGTCGCCGCCGGTCGAGAACACCGGACCCGCGCCGGTCAGGATCACCGCACGCACCGAGTCGTCGCCGTCGATCCGTTCGGCCGCTTGCACCAGCTCGGCCACCGCGGAGTTGCCGGTCAGCGGATTGCGGCGTGCCGGCTCGTTCAAGGTAAGGGTCACGATATGACCTTGCTGCGCGTAATCCAGGAACTGGCTCATGGTGGTCCTCGTTCGGTTGCTTGTCTGCCGCGGTGGTTGTTCGCGTGGCTATTGCTTCGGAATGCCGGCGCGCGTCGCCGCATCCGACCATTTGCGGATCTCCGCCAGCTGGAAGCGCCGCAGCTCGGCGGCATTGCCGGTAAAGACATCCCAGTTGGTGCGGGCGAAGAACTCGGCGGTCTCCGGCGCGGCATTGATTTCCAGCAGCAGCTTCTCCAGTTTTTCAACCACCGGGCGCGGCGTCTTCGCGGGCGCGAAGGCCGCGGTCCAGTTGACCATGAAGTAGCCGGGAAACCCGCTCTCCTGCAGCGTAGGCGTATTCGGCTGCGTCGCCAGCCGTTTCTCGCTGGTCACCGCCAGCAGCCGCAGCTTGCCGCCCTGCAGCAGTGGCAGCACCGCGCCATAGTCGGCGAAGGCGAAATCGATCTGGCCCGCGGCAACATCGGTCAGCGCCGGCGCGGCGCCCTTGTAAGGGACGTGGTTCGCCTTGATTTGCCCCTGCGTCAGGAACAGTTCTGTCGCGATCTGATAGGACGCGCTGCCGGCGCCGTAATTCAGCTTGCCCGGCTGCTGGCGGGCATGCGCGACCAGTTCCGCCACCGTATGGAATGGCGAGGCCGGGTTGACGACCAACGCCATCGCGCCCACGCCGAGCCGCGCGATCGGCGCCAATTCGCCGACCGGATCGTAGGGCAGCTGGCGAAACATCGCGACATTGGTCGCCACCGGGGAATTGCTCGCCAGCAGCAGCGTGTAACCGTCGGGCTCGGCGCGGGTGACGGTCTGCACGGCGATGAAGCTGTTGCCGCCGGGCCGGTTCTCGACCACCACCGACTGGCCCGTCTTTTCCTCGAGCTTGCGCGCCACGTAGCGAGCGGTGGAATCGGTGCCGCTGCCGGGCGGAAACGACACGACGAGGCGGATCGGCTTGTTCGGATAGTCGGCTCGCGCCGGCGCGGCAAGGCTCAGGGAAAGCGCGGCGACGCAGAAGGTGGCGGCCAGCAGCCGGCCCGGGCGGGTCATCAGCATGTCTCTCTCCAGTCGGCGCCCCGTCATCGCGCGAGGCTTGTGCGCAAGGCTAAGAGCGGCGTTGGCAGCCTGTCCAATATGAATTCGGCGTGTGGCGATATACAAAACTTATCGCCGAATGCCGGTGGTCGTCCCCGCGCAGGCGGACCCAGCGACTTTGATGTTCGAAAGAAGCGGAAAGCCACTGGGTCCCCGCATTCGCGGGGACGACGGAAGGGGATGCAGGCGAGAGCGATAAGCGCCGTGTATCGATCGATGCCGATTGGATATTGGACGCCCTGCGTACGCCTTCACTACGCTTGCCCCATTCGCAGCCCCAGGAGACCACCGGTGAAAGGCGCACTGGCACATATCAAGGTTCTCGACTTGACCCGCATTCTGGCCGGCCCGTGGGCAACGCAGAATCTGGCCGACATGGGCGCCGAAGTCATCAAGGTCGAACGTCCGCGCGTCGGCGACGATACCCGAGCCTGGGGCCCGCCGTTCCTGAAGGACGCGCAGGGCCGCGAAACCGCCGATTCCTCCTACTTCCTCAGCGCCAATCGCGGCAAGAAGTCCATCACCGTCGATCTGGCCGCGCCGGAGGGCCAGCAGATCATCCGCGAGCTGGCGCGCGAGGCCGATGTGGTGGTCGAGAACTACAAGGTCGGCACGCTGGCGCGCTACGGCCTCGGCTACGACGATCTGCGCGCGCTCAATCCGCGGCTGGTCTACTGCTCGATCACGGGCTTCGGCCAATCCGGTCCCTATGCCGCGCTGCCGGGCTACGACTTCGTGTTCCAGGGCATGGGCGGATTGATGAGCATCACCGGACTACCTGATGACGAGCCCGGCGGCGGGCCGATCAAGTCGGGCATCGCGATCACGGACCTGCTGACGGGCATGTACGCGAGCACCGCGATCCTGGCAGCGCTCGAGCATCGCAATGTCAGCGGCGAAGGGCAGTACATCGACATGGCGCTGCTCGACTGCGTGGTGACCATCAACTCCTACCAGGCGATCAACTACTTCCTGTCCGGCAAGGTCCCGCAGCGGATGGGCAATGCGCACTCGAACATGGTGCCCTACCAGGTGTTCCGCTGCCGCGAAGGGGACGTCATCGTCGCGGTGGGCAACGACGCGCAATACGCCGCGCTGTGCGAGGTGATCGGCCGCCCGGAGCTGGCGGCCGACCCGCGCTTCACCTCCGCCGGCCAACGCAACCGCAACCGCGAAGCGCTGATCCCGCAGATCGCCGAAGCGATGCTGGCGCGCACGATGACCGAGTGGGTCGAGCGCATGGAAGCGGCCAACGTGCCGTGCGGGCCCATCTACGACATGGAGCAGGTCTTCGAGGACGAGCAGGTGCGCCATCGCGGCATGCAGCTGTCGCTGCCGCATGGGGCGGGCGTGCAGGCGCCGGGACTTGCCAATCCGATCCGGCTGTCGGCCACGCCGATCCAGTACGAGCGCGCCGCACCGACGCTGGGCGAGCATACCGAGACGGTGCTGCGCGACAAGCTCGGCTTCGACAAGGCACGGCTCGATGCATTGCGCGCCAAGGGCGTGATTTGACGCCGGATCGCTGGCCTGCGCACCACGCACGGAATGGAGCCGCCCATGCAGACCATCGCCTCGCTGGAGGAGTTGCGCGCGGCGGTTGGCGCGCCAGCTGCAGTCAGCGGCTATTTCACGCTGGATCAGCGCATCATCGATACGTTCGCCGACCTGACGCACGACCGGCAGTGGATCCATGTCGATCCGGTGCGTGCGGCCGCCGAATCGCCGTACGGTTGCACGATCGCCCATGGGCTGTTGACGCTGTCGATGGTCACCGCGGCCTTCGGGCAGTGCTATCGCTTTCCCAATCGCAAGTTGTCGCTGAACTACGGCTTCGACCGCGTCCGTTTCACCGGAGCGGTGCCGGCGGGCTCGCGGCTACGCGGCAGCTTCGCGCTGCAGCGGGTCGAAGACGTGCGGCCGGGCGAGGTGCGCTGCTTCTGGCAGGTCGAGCTGCAGGTCGAGGGCGCCGACCGGCCGGCGATGGTGGCGACCTGGCTGATGCAGATGCGGTATTGACGCTATTCCACGTGCGAGCCGCGGAAACGACCATGAACAGACCGACCATCGACCGCATCGGAGCCGATCGCAGTGTCCAGTCTTCTCGATAACTTCGTCCTTGCGGAACTGCCGCCCGAGGCCGAGGCCTTCCGTGCCGAAGTCAAGCGCTTTCTTGCCGCGCAACTGCCCGACGCGCCCAACGCGCCCGCCGATCGCCGCGCGCGCTCCTGGATGGGCTTCGACGCGGACTTCAGCCGCCGGCTGGCGGCGCGCGGCTGGGTCGGCATCACGCTGCCGCCGGAATACGGTGGCGCCGGGCTCGATCCGTTTCGCCGCTTCGTGCTGGTGGAGGAACTATTGGCCGCCGGCGCGCCGGTCGCCGCGCATTGGATCGCTGATCGCCAGAGCGGGCCATTGATCCTGCGCTACGGCACCGAGGCGCAGAAACGCCGCTACCTGCCAGCCATCTGCCGGGGCGAGAGCTTCTTCTGCATCGGCATGAGCGAGCCCAACTCGGGCTCGGACCTGGCGAGCGTGCGAAGCCGCTCGAGCCGCACGGGCGATGGATGGGTGTTGAACGGCCGGAAGATCTGGACCACCAATGCCCCGCACTGCCGGTACATGATCGCGCTGGTGCGAACCTCGGGCGTGCCGGAGGACAAGCAGAAGGGGCTGTCGCAGTTCATCGTCGACCTGTCGTTGCCGGGAGTCACCGTGCGGCCGATCGAGGATCTGACCGGCGACGCGCATTTTGCCGAGGTTGTGTTCGACGACGTGCGGCTGGACGGCGATGCGCTGATCGGCAACGAAGGCAGCGGCTGGGAACAGGTCAATGCCGAACTGGCCTTCGAGCGCAGCGGACCGGAACGGATCTATTCGAGCGTGGTGCTGCTGGATCTGTGGGCTGCGCGCCTGCGCCGCGATGGCGCCACGCCGGAACAGCAGGCGCTGTTGGGCCGATTCTGCTCGCAACTGGCCACGCTGCGGCAGATGTCGATCGCGGTGACCGCGAGCCTGGCGGCGGGGGAGAGCCCGGTAGCCGAGGCGGCGTTGGTCAAGGACCTGGGCACGACGCTGGAGCAGCAGATCCCGGCCGCGCTGGAGGCCGTCATCGCAGGCAATCCGCGCACCGTTGCCGATGCCGACCTGTATCGCACCGTCAGCTATCTGAGCCAGATCTCGCCGACTTTCTCGTTGCGCGGCGGCACGCGTGAAATCCTGCGTGGCATGATCGCCCGCAGCCTGGGACTGCGCTAGGCAGGAGGAGGGAAGTGCAAGGGGAGAGCACCATGTTCGTCGAAGCGATCGAATCGATCCTGCAGGATGCCTGCACGCCTGCGGCGGTCCGCGCCGTCGAGGGCGGCGCCGACCCGAGGGGGCTGTGGGCCACGATCGAGGATGCCGGCTTTCTGGAACTGCTCGTGCCCGAGCAGAGCAGCGGTGCGGGCTTGACGCTGTCCGAACTCGCACCGGTGCTGATCGCCATGGGACGCCATCCGCTGCCCGTGCCGCTGGCGCAGTCGGTGGCCGCACGGGCGCTGCTGCGCCGGGCCGGGCTGGGGGTCCCGAACGGAATGATCACGCTGGCCCAGGCCGGCATGCGCGAAGCCGATGGCGGCGTGGTCTGCCCCGTGACGCCATACGGGGCGATCGCGGACCACGTAGTGCTGGGCCTCGACGGCAAGCTGCTGTTGCTCGATGCGGGCGCCGCCAGCCGGGTTGCCACTGGCGTGCACCGCGACCAGGCCGCGACGCTGCGCTGGCCGGCGCATGCGGTGCC